>NZ_QETG01000008.1:0-123311 GCF_003105055.1 Acinetobacter sp. AM
AACTCAGAAGTGAAACCTCTTAGCGCTGATGGTAGTGTGGGGTTACCCATGTGAGAGTAAGTCATCGCCAGCTCATTTATTCAAACACCCCCTAACCAATGTTAGGGGGTGTTTTTTATTGCATAGGTTTTTATTAAAAAATTAATAATACTTTAGCAGAGGGGGATAATAATAATTAGAGGATTTTATCGTTATTTTGAAATAACTAAAGAGGAGATAATAAAAATTAATGAGAAGCTTAAAATGCTGGTTTGAGATGTAAAATAATGATTAGAAAGATTTGGCTTTTTAATCCACTCGTTATTGTATGAAAATTATTATAAATAACCTTAAAGTTGCTACTTATAACTGTAAGGCTATTTCTTCGGTGTTTTTTAAATCAAAGATTAAAAATCTGAAATACGATTACTGGCAGTTTTTAAGGCATAAAGGAGTTGTCCTAGTAACACATCTTTTTCAGCAAGAGTCACAATAATCATTGGATGCTTGTTTGATGTAATAGAGGTGAGAATAGCTTTGCCATTCTCAGCATCTAAGGTGATGGATTGACAGCCTTCCAAATGAATTTCATTCATAAATGCTGCGACCATTGCGAGGATTGAGCTGCTCACGGCTGCAAGCTTTGTGCTATTGTAACCGTCTTTTTTATGGACATGAGCCAGTTCAAAGCCATCAGTGCTACAAAGCATCACATAATTGACACCACGGACATTCATCAGTAAGTCGTGAATTTCATCTTTGGCGAATTGAATTAACTCTTTGGGTGCCGTACGGTTTTGCTCTAGAGTAAACATATCAAACCTCTATTCAATTAATTAGCAATGTTGGAGTTAATTTCAATGGATGTGATTAACGCCTCTAATAATAAGAGTACATCTTCTTTCTTGCGTGCATCAATAAAATATAATGGTGAAAACAAGTCATTTTGTAATAACCAGTCTTTATAAATCCCTGTAGATTTTGAATTTTCAGAGATGAGATCGGTGTGGGTAATGCCGATCGAGATATTGTCGGTAAAGTTTTGGAAAGTTTCTAAGTAGCTTTCGAGTTCCTGAATAGGATCTTCAGAATGATGGTCGATAAGAATCACTGCACCGATTGCGCCTTTCGTAATCGCTGACCAGATAAAGTCAAAACGACTCTGCCCAGGTGTTCCATAGAGTCCGATAGTGACATTGTCATCTAGAGTGATTTCTCCGTAATCAATGCCAACTGTAGTTTCCATTTTGCTATGGCGTTGAGAATCTGTATTAAAAGCTTCAGTTTGCAACACTGGAATTTCTGATAATGATTTAATGGCTTCAGTTTTACCAGCCCCCATACCTCCAGCAAAAACAATTTTGAACCGTTGTAATATCATGATATTTTCCTATATGCCCAATTTTTTTCTTAATTTTCCAAAGAAACTTTTAATAAATCCTGAGTCTTCAGTCGTGACTGGAACTTCTGGTGGATTAAAGTGTTTATCCCAAATGTTGATTCGGGAAAGATTATTGGCTGCAATATTTGCTGCTATGAATCTTTGAACTGTTTCTAAAGGAATATTTAATTGAGTTGCAATTTTTGAAACTTTCCCTCCTTGAATAAAACAGCTAGAAAGTTGGAATATAACTTTTCGATCTAGGTCTTGAGAAGGTTTTGGCCACATATGAAGCTTAAAATGGCCATCTTCTGGTGCAATTTCTTTTAAGAATAAAGGGGAATCCCAAAAGAATTGCCATAACCAGTCATTTAAAAGATAAGTCTGTTTTCTTGAAACTTTCATAAAACTACTGGTGCTGGCAATATCATAGCCAAAACCAGAATCTGTAAAAGCCTGTTCTCGTTCTGTATTGAGCCAAGCAATATTTTTTTTGACATCGATAATTGCAATTGTGCCTAAAGTATCGAAAAGATGTAGTTTTGAGTTGTGCTCTTTGTCGAGCATCTTACTGAAATATTCGAGTTTATACGGGGTTTTCTTAGGATTAACTTCAAAAATATGATCGTTCGGATTTTCGAGTGATGTATTGAGCAAATGTTGTAAAATCCAGTCAGAAAAACTCTGTGGATTAACAATAGGTAAAGATAAGGTATTTTCCTGAAGGATATTCTCATTGTTATTATTCTTGGTAATTTTTAACCAAGGAAAATTACGGCTTTGAATTATTTTTTGAATACCGTCAGTTTCATAGAAATTTTCATGTATAAATAAGCAATCGATAGTGGGGTCTGCTGCTGTACTCCATTTAATTTTATATTCTTGTGGAATGAGATTACGTAGCTGGGTTTTGAGTTCTTCAGAATGATGAATACTTAAACCAGTTATCGCAATATTAAGATATTGCTCTGTCATACTATCTCTACACATCTAACAAGTTGAAACGGTAATCCCCCTTTTTAGACAATTCAAAAAGGGGGCATGTTGAATCATGAGAAATCTAAACCTTTCTCATAACTTTTAAGTTCATGACGTGCCATTGCAAGATTTGCTTTGGAACGCTCTAATACAAGGTATAAAAAGAGTTTTTCATTACCTTCTAATGGGCGAATTAGGTGATACTGTTTGCCGAGGGTGATCAATATATCTTCAATTGTATCGTTCAAATTTAGTGCATTTGCAACACGACGTTTTGAACGTACAACTTCAGTATTTCCTGCTGCAGCTAATTCAAGATCGATGTCACCCCCTCCCTGTGTTGCTAAAGCCAAACCGCTTTCCCCATCAACTAATGCAGCTGCATGGAAACCATCAATTTCTGATAATGCTTCTAATGATACTCTAGCCATATTGATTCTCTTATGTTTTTTGCATTTTTTGGATTGATTTAACTTGGTATCAAATCCATTTGATTATATGAATGGCACTAAAATATTATCAACAGAAATTATTTTTCTCTCTAAAAGCATCTGACAATTTGGGTCTATATCCGATTACGGCACTCAACTTAATTGTGACTTGAGTCTCATAATAAAGATAGGAATATGAATAACCATATGGATTTGGATGTCATATTATGACTATAATAGAAGTGTAACAATGTGTAAATTTTACCGGGCGGTCAAAAATAAAAAGAGGACTAATCAAATAAATTGATAAATAATTGAGACTAAATTTTTTTTTATAAAAAAGAGAGTGCAATTATGATTTAATCACACTCTCTTGTCATCTCTTATACAAACATCTGAGTTGCAGCAGAATAAAGTACCCATAAAATGGCTAAAGCGACAACTGGTTCTAAAATTTTAGCCCAAGTTGGAACCACAGTTTTTTCAACTTCAGTTACTTGTTCATGATGCTCTACAACATTGTTCTGATGAACCATTTGATTAAACTCCTTCATAGTTTCCTCTAATGATAGCTCTTCTTCGGGCATCGGTTTAGATCCTTTGAGCTCTGTTAGCTCACTTGTTGACCAAACCCAGTCAGCTGCTTGCCCAGACAAATGTTCGACTTGCCCTGTAATCAGTTCACGTAAGCCTTTAATGCCATAATGACCTGTATCATCTAATTGTTTTAATTCTGCTAACTGTAAAGACAAAACTTCCGTAATTGTATGTTCAAATTCAGCTTTCTTTAAAGTGGAATGATTCTGGTCTGAAGTGGTGAGGTGGCGAGCAATATCAATAATATAAAGTTGTTCTTGGGATTGAATTTCTTGATAGAGTTTATTTTCATCTTTACGCCATAAGGTAATCAGTTTGGCAAGACTGAGCGTATTAATTTCTGCCAGATGTGCTTTACGCTCACTCGACTGATATTGATTCAGAAGCTCTGGCTTTTGAATGTGAATTTGCTCTGCAAAATATTGTACTAAGTCAAAAGCCATATTGCTTCCTCTTGTTTTAATCTAATAACCTCAAGCTTGGCTTTTTCTTGGGTTGTTCTTGGTTTTGTTCAGGTTCTGATTTTAAATCATCTTGCTGAATTTGAACATTTTCATATTCATTTTGATCAAAAAATAAGCCTTGCCCATTTTCACGAGCATAGATACCTAATACTGCATATAGTGGCACATAAATATCACGAGATACACCACCAAAACGTGCACAGAAGGTAATTGCATCGTTACTCATATGGAGCTGATGTACCGCATGTGGCACGATGTTGAGGACGATTTGACCATCTTGAATGAATTGTTCAGGGACCATGGTGTTTGGTTGTGTCGCATCGACTAACAAGTATGGCGTGAGATTGTTATCACAAATCCATTCATAAATAGCTCGGGCCAAATAGGGACGGGTAGGAGATAAGTTGGTTTCCTGTTCAGACATTATGGTTTACTCGGTGGCGAAGATAAAAACTTGCTATAACGATTTTTTTCCTGCAAGGTCAAAGATTTGATAAATGCAGGTCGTTGGAAAATACGTTGACAGTATAAGAGGATTGGGCGACATAATTTATGCGGTAATTCTATTCCCATAGAATCTAAGCGTAAGAAAATGGGCGCTAACATACAATCTAAAATTGTAAAGTTATCCGACATAAAATAAGGATAATGTTGGAACAATGGTGTAAGAGAAATCAGAGTGTCTCTTAATCGCTTCTGTGCTTTAGCGCTATCATTTTTATTGAGGCTGTCTGGATGACGCAACATGATATCGGCTAATTTCAACCAATCTTGTTCAAAACGCCAAATATATTGACGCTGTTCGGCACGTGGTGCTGGTGCATCAGCATACAGTTTATTTTGACGATAGCGATCATCTAAATATTCCGAAATGATATTGGTGTTAAATAATTTAAGATCATTTTCAATCAACATTGGAAGTTGATGATAAGGGTTCAGGCTCGCCAGATCTTCATCGTCGTAATCGAGCAAGATGAGATTAAATTTAATCTGCTTTTCGGCAAGCACATAACGAATCCAATGCGAGCGAAAATCATCAGCGTGACTATAAAGGGTAATTCCCTGAATGGGAGTTGCAGGATTTTCTAAAGACATAAGTCTCAAAAATTTTGATTGATCATATAGAATACTAAAATTAGCGTCGGAAATCACGCCATGCTGAATAATATGCTGCTTATGAGCAGATTTATTCTCAAATAAACCAGAAAAGAGAAAAGCAAATGAGACAATCTCATTTTACAGTTGTGTTTGGGATTGTGTGCTTTGTGATAAGTGTGGATTTAGCATCGGTTTAGGTTGTTGATAAGATGTTAGAGATGGTATAGGGGATTGTGGTAACGGGTGATTGATTAAGCTGTCAGATGCTGAAATTAAAAAAGCAGTAGAGTTCGAAGAGTGTAAACGGCCGAATTACTCTTAAAAGACCATCAATTTTTTAAGGTCTATAAAGTAGATGGGCAGCATAGTTGTCAAATGTTGAAGTATGCCAGTGGTGATGTAGAGATGTTTTGTTCTAAGCCAGAAGAGTTTTACTTAAGATATAAAAAAACCTCGGGAAATCCGAGGTTTTTTTGTCCGATTCGGTAAGCGAATTAACGTTTAGAGAATTGAGGACGTTTACGAGCTTTACGTAAACCAAGTTTCTTACGTTCAACTTCACGAGCATCACGAGTAACGAAACCAGCTTGACGAAGAGCAGGTTTTAAAGTTTCGTCAGAAGCGATCAACGCACGAGTAATACCGTGACGGATAGCGCCAGCTTGACCACCGATACCACCACCAGCAACAGTGATGTAAAGGTCATACTTTTCAGTAACGTCAAGAAGCTCTAAAGGTTGACGAACAACCATACGAGCAGTTTCACGACCGAAGTATTGCTCAAGAGTACGGTTGTTAATTACGAGCTTGCCTGTACCAGCTGACAAGAAAACACGTGCAGTTGCGGTCTTACGGCGACCTGTACCATAATTAGTAGCCATGTGCTGTATCCCTTAGATGTCCAAAACTTGTGGCTGTTGAGCAGCGTGTGGATGCTCTGTACCTGCATACACTTTCATTTTCTTGATCATTGCATAACCAAGAGGACCTTTTGGTAACATACCTTTAACAGCTTTTTCTAAAACCGCTTCAGGTTTGTGAGCGATTAACTTTTCAAAGTTAGTCTCACGGATACCACCAGGGAAGCCAGTGTGGCGATAGTATTTTTTATCAAGTGCTTTTTTACCAGTCACTTGAATTTCTTCAGCATTGATTACAACGATATAATCGCCAGTGTCAACGTGAGGAGTATAAGAAGTCTTGTGCTTACCACGTAGACGACGAGCGATTTCAGTCGCAAGGCGACCTAAAGTTTTGCCAGAAGCATCAACAACGTACCAGTCGTGTTGAACTTCAGCAGGCTTAGCGCTGAGAGTTTTCATTAAACCACTACCTATTATAGTTGGTTTGGACTATGGAATCTGTCCAAACAAAAGGAGACGCGATTCTAAACGAATACGTTAAGAATCACAAATGAAAATATAAAATTTCAAGAGCCGTATTCTAAGGTATTTCCCCGTATAAAGGAAGAGAACGAAGTTTATTCTTTTTAAAAAATACAAATATGGTCATGGCATATATGCCGAGGCTGACGTTCGGATAAGAACAAAAAAGAATAAAAGGGTTTTAGCTTTTGAAATACAGGCTGCTGATAGCGTTTGAATACTTTGTGTTTTATACAATATATTGTTTATTCTTTCTTTTTTTGATTTCAAACTTTGCCCCGTGATAAGGTTTTTCAGTCAATTGAAATAAGCGCAGTTAGAATTGAAATAAACAAGCTTTAGATATGCGTTTTGTCATTCATCGATCTGGAAATAGACGTTGTATAATGAGCGACATGCATTTTCTCTGAGTTGCTTATGCTTCCTTTATATGTCACCAGTGGTGAACCTGCTGGAATTGGTCCAGATATTTGTTTGAGTCTTGCAGGACGTATAGACGAGCGTCCTATTGTGGTCCTTGGAGATCTCAATTTATTGCGTCAGCGTGCAGAATGCTTAGGTATTTCCGTTGAGCTGATTGAGTATTCAGGTCAAGAAAATTCATCGCTTCTCGGTCAACTTTATGTGGAGCATATTGCTTTAAATCAGACTGTGGTTTTGGGTGAGCTGAATCCTCAAAATTCGGCTTATGTTTTAGAGCAACTTCGTCGCTCGGCGGAGTATGCCATGTCTGGAAAAAGTGTTGGTGTGGCGACTGCACCTGTACAAAAATCAATTATTAATGATGCAGGCATGCATTTCAGTGGACATACTGAATATTACCAAGAGTTTGCTGGGGTTGATCGTGTGGTGATGATGTTGGCAACCAAAACTTTGCGTGTCGCGCTTGCCACAACGCATTTGCCATTAAGAGCCGTGCCAGATGCGATTACTCAAGAACGCTTACATCAAGTGATAGATATTTTACTGCATGATTTAAAAACCAAATTTAAAATTTCGAACCCTAAAGTATTGGTTTGTGGATTGAATCCTCATGCTGGTGAAGGCGGTTATTTGGGTATGGAAGAAATTGAAATTATTAATCCTGTGTTGGAAAGCTATCGTGCTCAAGGAATCAATCTGAGTTTAAGTTTACCTGCGGACACCTTGTTTACACCTGAGAATTTGAAAGATGCTGATGCTGTTTTGGCAATGTATCACGATCAAGGTTTACCTGTGCTAAAATCACAGGGTTTTGGTGAAGCCATCAATATTACTTTGGGCTTACCGTTTATTCGTACTTCTGTAGATCATGGCACAGCACTCTCCCTTGCAGGCACAGGACAGGCAAAAAGTTCTAGCTTGAATGTTGCTGTAGACTTGGCTTTAGATTTAGCTCGACACTGATTTATTTAATCAATCTCACGTTGGAAATGTTTTATGTATCAAATTAATGCGCTTAACCCGAAACAAGAAGGGCATCAGGCTCGTAAACGGTTTGGTCAAAACTTTTTGCATGATCAACGTGTCATTGCGAAAATTGTACGTTCAGTGAACCCACGAACTGGCGATAATATTGTTGAAATTGGCCCTGGTTTAGCGGCATTGACTTCACCCTTAATTGGCGAATGTGATGCATTAACTGTGGTTGAACTAGACCGTGATTTGGCGGCAGGCCTACCAGGGCGTGTACCTCATCCTGAACGTTTAACCATTATTGAAACGGATGCATTGAAATATGATTTCACTAATTTATTTGAAGAGGGGCGTCCGCTACGCGTGGTAGGTAACCTGCCGTATAACATCTCGACACCACTTTTGTTTCACCTCTTGGAATTTGGTGACAAAGTTAAAGATATGCATTTCATGTTGCAAAAAGAGGTGGTGGACCGTATTACCGCAGAGCCAAATACGAAAGAGTACGGGCGTTTATCGGTGATGATTCAGTATTATTGTAAGCCAACTTTTTTGTTTGAAGTGCCACCAGGTTCATTCAACCCACCACCTAAAGTGACATCTGCTGTTTTCCGTTTGGAGCCTTATGCAACCAAACCGATTATTGCCAAAGATGAAAAAGCTTTAGCGCGTTTGGTGTCGCATGTGTTTACTCAGCGTCGTAAAACGCTACGCAACAGCTTAAAAGGGATGTTGCGTGAAGATGGTTTTGAACAAGCGGGTATTGATCCAATGGCACGTCCTGAAACATTAAGCTTGGCTCAGTTTGTGGCTTTAGCCGATCAAATGGTGTAACCATGGCGCGTTACAATTATGTCATTGGCGATGTGCAAGGCTGCTTCGAAGCATTAAAAGCATTATTGAAGTCCATTCAGTTTGATCCTGATCAAGATTTTATCTGGTTTGCAGGCGATTTGGTCGCACGTGGTGAAAACTCAATTGGCGTATTACGCTTTATTAAAAAACTGGTAGAGCGCGGTTCTGCTGCGACGGTATTGGGTAATCATGACCTGACACTTTTGGCATGTGCACGCGGCTTGAAACAAGTGAAAGATAAAGACCGTACCCGAGATGTGATTGATGCTATTGATAGTGATGATTTGATTGATTGGTTACGCAAGCAACCGCTTTGCTTGTTTCCGAACGAACAGACTATTTTGACGCATGCGGGTATTCCATGTATTTGGACAGCGGAACAAACCGCAGCTTTAGCGAAAGAAGTGGAAGCTGTTATTGGTCATGAAGACTTTACTGTGATGGATGCCTTCTTAAAAGAAATGTATGGTACGCATCCTGATGTGTGGTCGGATGAGTTAAACGGAAATGCGCGCTTACGTTGTATTACCAATTATCTGACGCGGATGCGCTTAAGTAATGCTGAAGGGCGTTTGGAGTTTAGCTTTAAAGATGCGCTTGAAGATCCGATGCCTGAGGGATTTCAACCTTGGTTTGAATTTGAATCGAAAGCCACTGAAACCCATCAGGTGATTTTTGGCCATTGGGCTGCTTTACAAGGTAGAACGATTAATCCACATATCCAAAATGTAGATGGTGGATGTGTCTGGGGTAATCAATTATTGGCGTATCGTTTGGAAGACCAAGAGCTTTTTGCAGTCGATAATCCTGTGATGAGTTGAAAAAAAGCCACGATTTCGTGGCTTTTTTTGACTTTATTGGATGCTTACCCAAGTTTGACTACGTCCCAAAATAGAAGCTCCAATATAGGCGCGCAGGGATAAACGCTTACCAGAAGGGTTGAGTTTCATTTTGGCATCATAGATTTGACCATTCAGTGGATCAACTACAAGACCTTGATTGGAGCTAGATGTCCCTCAACGCTTTTTAGTCCTTTTAACACAGTCATTCCTAAAATCGGTTTATTGATATAAGGGGTAGGGCAATTCACACAGTTGGGCGGAGGAGAATAGTCAGGTCGTTTGATTAAATCAATCACAGTACCAGAATGAGTATTATTCGATTCTTTCCAAATTTCGATGGTGGCTTGGGGATTCCCTGACCTATCATCAATGTGTTGCCAAACGCCAGTAATATCTTGTGCAAAAATAGAACTTTAGATAATCATTGAACCGAAAATAACAATTGAAGCAGCAATTTTTTCATTTTTCTATCCATTAGAAATAATTTACGTTGTTATATCCTTGTAAAAATATGTTAGGTAAGTTGTATATGCACTGCAATGAGAAAACGGTTCAAGTGAGAACTTATAGTTTATTGGATTTATGCTTGATTTTTATTTGCTTAGAGTATGTTGGAAATCATGTTGGATTGAGCTGAAACCGCCCAATCCATTTTTTAATAAGCGCTTATTCAATTCTTAACCAAGTTTGATTGCGCCCTAAAGCGGAAACACCCAAATAGGCACGCAAAGATAGGCGTTTACCTGTTGCACTCAGTTTCATTTTCGCATCGTAAAATTTACCTGACAGAGGATCAATCACACGCCCTTTTTCGTAATTATTCGTGCCTTCAACATATTTTAATCCCTTTATGATTTCCATACCTAAAATGGGTTGGTTTGTATATGGGGCAGGGCAATTGTTACAACGCTCACGCGGGGTATAGCCTGGTCGAGGGGTGATTTTAGTGATTTTCCCCGTATAGGTATTGTTTGATTCTTTACGAATTTGAATAATTGCCTTTGGTGAGCCTGACTTATCATCAATTTGTTGCCAAGTACCCACAATATCTTGTGCAAATGAGATCGATGTTGCAGAGAAAAGCCCTACTAAAATACCCAAGGAGATGATTTTTTTCATTGATTCCCTATTTGTGTAAAAGTGACGTATTTATATAAATTACGCAGATATGTTAAGTAACTTATTGGTTTGTCCCGATAAAACCAACTAAAAAGAATAAACTTACTAGTCAATTTGTCATAAAGATATGCTTTGAGCGCATAAAAAAGCCGCCTTTAAGGCGGCTAAATATGCTAATTTTTTATTCTTGACGAATCCAAGTTTGGCTACGTCCGAGTGCAGAGATTCCAACATATCCGCGCAGGGTCAAACGTTTGCCATTGGCACTCATTTTGGCTTTGGTACTGTAAATTTTGCCAGAAAGTGGATCAATAATTTTGCCACCCGAATAATTTAAACCATTTTCATGCTTTAACCCTTTGAGCACATCCATACCTAAAATGGGCTTATTGGTATAAGGGGCTGGACAATCAATACATGTGTCTTTTGGTGTATAGCCCGGGCGTGGAGTCACTTTCACAACTTTAGCTGTATAGGTACCATTCGATTCCTTACGAATTTCTAAAACGGCTTTAGAAGATCCTGTTTTATCATCAATGTTTTTCCATGTCCCTGAAATATCTTCCGCAAAAGCCATGCTACTAAAAGCAGATAAAACAAGTGCGCTGATAAATTTAGCTTTCCCCATCATAAATTCCTTTTTACTGACTTAATCGACTAAACAAAATCTATCTTAGGGATGTTTTCTGTACAAAACAACCTTTGGAATGCTCTGTTAGTCACATATTTTGCACGTAAAGTATGAAAGTTGGCAGCCAAATTGCGGTGAAAACGGCATTTACTGCCATGCCAAATGCTGCATAGCGACCCGCGACACTACCTCGTTGCCAAGCTTGAGCTGTTCCAATGGCATGCGCAGCAAGACCTAGCGCCAGTCCTGAGGCACGCTCATCATTAATATGGCGTAAAATCAGTGGAGAAAATGCCGCACCAATGACACCTGATAAAATTACAATCAGGATGACTAAAGTGACTGGTGCGTGCAATAACGTCGCAATATTGATGGCAATTGGTGTGGTTACCGCACGGGTCGCAAAAGCCATAATAGTTGAATCGGTCATATGCAACAGATACGCCAAACCCATGGGAAGTGCAACGGCACTGATGCTTGCAAAAACCAAGATACTGATGATGGCTTTAGGGGGTAAATCATCATAACGCATGGCAGCTAAAGGAATGGCGAGTGCAACCGTGACATAACCGAGTAAGTGACTAAAGATGGCATTGGTTTGCTGCATATAGGATTCGTAAGGAATGCTGAACAAAAATAGCAAACCGATCACAAAAAACATACCGATGACAATCACGGGAATTTGTGGAATTTTTTTATTGATTGGTTTAGCACATAGATAGGCAATAAGTGTAATGAGAAATCCAGACAGAATTGAGAACATGTGATTTTCCTATAACCAGCGCTTTGCCATTTTGGCGTAAACCCAGAGTGGAATGAGGGTACTCACCACCAGAATCAGCACAAATAAAGGAATTTCACTACCCATCTGTACCAACATCAGTAAAGAACCTGCACTAATGGGTAAAAAGGCAAAGGCACTTTCTTTCATGATTTTATTGTTGGTATCGACCAAACGCGCAGGGACTTTACGGAACTTGCGCCAGATTAAAAGCAGTATCAGCAGGCTGATGAGTCCAATTAAATTGCCCAATTCAGGATGATTGAACTGCGTCATGATCCAGACGGAAAATTCACGAAACCCGACAATCAGTGTCAGAGTACCCATCCATGCAGGCCAATCTATTGTTTTTACCCAATCCATGATTTGTCATTACATTTTAAAATTTTACTTATCACGTTTTAACCGATTTAAGGTTTGATTTCAAATTCCTCTAGCGTTCTCTTGAACAGGGCCGCTTTCTCTCCCAGAATTTCATCAAGAGGTAAATGTGCCTGACGAATCAGTTGTTCCAATTTTGCAGGTGCAATTTTAACGTTCAGATGTAGATTGCCTTCATCATCATAATGTTCGGATTGAATCACATTGAGCGTATAGAGTTGGGTACGGAATTTGCCATAAGCGGGTTTGAGTGTCAGTTCAAAGTTTTGAATTTGTCCCATCAGACATTCATGCACCGCTTGTTGTAACAACTCGATGCCTTGTCCTGTATGGGCTGAGACATACACCCGTTCTGGGCAGTTGGGCTGGCTATACACAATTTTTGCATCTTCAGCACTTTGGTCAATTTTGTTGTAAACGCGAAGTACAGGTACATCAGCCCCAATTTCTTTGAGGACTTTTTCAACTGCTTCAATTTGTTCCAACATTTCTGGACTACTCGAATCAATCACATGCAGCAACAAGGTGGCTTCTAGTGTTTCTTCTAATGTGGCTTTAAATGATTCGACTAAAGAATGAGATAGATTTCGTACAAAACCAACGGTATCTGCCAAGACTACGGTGCCAATGCCTTCCCAAGAAAGTCGACGTAAGGTCGGATCTAAGGTCGCAAATAGTTGGTCAGCCGCATACACATCGCTGTTGGCCAAGACATTAAACAGGGTGGATTTGCCTGCATTGGTATACCCAACCAAGGATACCGTAGGAACAGCGGCTTTTTGACGTGCAACGCGACCTTGTAGACGGGTTTGTCGAACTTTATCGAGTTTGGCTTTGAGTTGCCCCATGCGAATTTTTAAAAGACGACGATCTGTTTCGAGCAGGGTTTCACCAGGGCCGCGCAAACCGATCCCGCCTTTTTGACTATCTAGTGTCCCGCGACTGCGAATCAAACGGGAGGATAAGTGTTGTAATTGAGCCAATTCAACTTGTAGCTTACCTTCAAAGGTACGCGCACGCTGAGCGAAAATATCCAGAATTAATTCATTCCGATCAACCACACGGCATTTGAGGATGTATTCGAGATTACGGGCTTGTGCAGGCGTTAATGCATGGTCAAAAATGACTAAGTCGGCTTCATATTCTGTAACCAGTTCAGCAATTTCTTCGGCTTTGCCTGAGCCAATGAAAAGTTTGGCATCGGGTTTAATACGCTGTGCGTGTATATGTGCCAATATTTCAGCACCAGCCGATTGAGCCAGCAAATTGAATTCTTCGGCATCAAGATTTTCCAGCATTTGCACAGAAACGCTGACCAGAATAATGCGTTCACCACCTTGATGACCTTTAATATTTGCCACTCAGCCATTTCTCCACTTTAAAATTCTATTCTAGTGGAAAAAGGGCTGGGATGCTTGAGATTCGTTGATTTATAACGTAGCAGCGAATAATTTTGCAAACAGAATGATGGCAGCAAAATACAGAATACTAAAGCCGATGACCACTTGTAGTGTATGTAACCAGTGGTGGGATGACTTGGATTTTTGAGGTGATGTATGGGTTCGCATATGTTACACCTATTCATTTTAATGCTTATAAAATCATCATAATGAAGTTGTCATTTGAATTAAAATTGGATTTTGTAATGTTCATATTCGGTTTTTATAATCAATGCATGTGGGGAATGAACCGTATAGAATGAAGCAAAGTTCATCAAATACTCACAAGGTTTTGCTGGTTAGTCAAAATATATGAAAGAAAATTCAGCTGCTCAAACGTCTTCATTGAATCCAATTTCCAAGCTGTTCTTGTATGGTCGAAAGCTCAGTTCGGGCTTAGGCGTGGTTTCGGAAGGATTTTATCTGGTTGCCCGTCATGGGTTATATAAAGACCCGAACAATGCCAATAATACTCGCTACGTTCAGTATTTTTGCCGTCAATTATGCAAGGTATTCAATCTTGACGTTGAAGTACACGGTACGATTCCGCGTGAACCTGCCTTGTGGGTCAGTAATCATATTTCTTGGCTCGATATTGCAGTATTAGGTTCTGGGGCACGCGTATTCTTTTTGGCCAAGGCTGAAATTGAAAAATGGCCTGTGTTTGGAAAACTGGCCAAAGCGGGTGGAACTTTGTTTATTAAACGAGGTTCGGGGGATTCAATCAAAATTCGCGAACAGATTACCAACTTCCTTAAACAAGATATTCCTGTGTTATTTTTTCCTGAAGCAACCACTTCCGATGGCACACGGATTAAAAAAGTACATGGGCGAATTTTGGGGGCAGCGATTGAGGCGCAGCGACCAGTTCAGGTCTGTGTGATTTGTTATGTGAATCAGCAGGGTGAGTTAGATATGGTGGCGCCGTTTATTGATGAAATCACCTTTGCTGATCATATTAAAAAAGTGTTAGAAATGCCGAAAGTGACTGCACATTTGTTAACTTTGCCGATGATTGATACTGAAGGGCACACGGTCGAAAGTTTAACCGCAACCGTACAACGTGAAATGAACGTGGGTCTAGTGCAGTTACATCAACGAGTGTTACATTCGGTACAAGCAACGTCCAACCGTGCTTTGGTTTAAGCACAGTTGGAAACAAGGGTATTACATAAAGCCTTCTACAGGTAACCAAGAAATAAACTTAACCCCAGCTTTGTGCCACCATTTCATTTTAGGTTCTTTGGTGTACGTTTTGATATTTCCATTCGGATGCGTGAGTTGCCAATTAATTTGATTATTGGCATCTAAAACCAGTTTATAGGCATATTTCGATAGATTTTGGTCCATGGTTTCATGCACCGCTTTAGCCAAAGGTGGGCTATTTAAAATTACCCCAATTTCAGTATTGAGATACGCTGAGCGTGGATCGAAATTAAAAGAGCCAATAAACACTTGGCTTTCATCAATCGCTAACATTTTGGCATGTAAGCTAGAGTGGCTGAGTCCTCTTAAACTGATTTTGGCTTTTTGTGAAAGCTCTTCTGTATTGCGATACCAGTTTTCTTGTTCAGGAGCGGCCAGAAACTCATACATTTGCACGCCATTTTCTAAAAGGTCTTGGCGATATTTTCCATAAAATGCATGGACTAAAGCCACGTCATTGGCAATAAAGGAATTGGTCAACACGCGAACCTGAACCCCTTTTTGCGATATTTTTCCGAGAATATCCGCCCCTTTCTTTTCAGGTACAAAATAAGCGGAAACAATATCTAAACTTGAGTTCGGCGTTTCTAAATACGAAATGAGTTGGTGATTTAAATAATCTTCTGGTGCAGCTTTGTCGCGTGTTTTATTGGGAGAGTCTTTCACGACTTTGGCTTTGACCCAGTCAAATTGAATACTATGATCCAACCATTGCTCAAAAGCTTGTGAGCGATTGGCTAAGTCGAGGTAATTTTGTACCGCAGTATCGGCATAGTGTTGGTTGACTTGTTGTTTTAAACCTTCATAGCGTAAGGTGTACTTTTGTGGATCAACAATTTGATTGACTGGATAAGCATAAGCATCATTCCAGTATTCATTGAAAGATGATGCAATTTCATCTGAAGCCGTGCCGACCAACATGACATCAACATCAGAAAACTGATAATGATCACTCACATTATAGTATTGATTGCTCATGTTCCGTCCACCAATTAGGGCAATCTGGTTGTCGACAATAAAGCTCTTATTGTGCATGCGTCGATTGACACGTTTTAAATCCAGCAAGATATCCATCGCACGGAAGTTACGGAAACCATAAGGATTGTAGAGTTTGACATCGATATTACGGTGCTGTGCCAGTGCTAAATAAATGCCTTCCATTTTGCCTGCGTTATTGTCATCAATCAGCAGGCGGACTTTGACGCCACGATCAGCCGCCTGAATAATCTCACGCAAAGCGATTGCACCAATTTTATCGTTGTCCCAAATATAATATTGTAAATCTAACGTTTTTTCGGCACGCTCAATAAGGTGAATCCGTGCAGCCAAAGCCTCCAACGGGTCACTCAGGACATGGAAACCGGTTAAATTCGGATTTTGTTTACGTAACGGATCAATAATTTTGGCTAATGATGTATGAGAAGTGTCAATATCAAATGAATTGACTACAGGTTGTGGCGTATATTGGGGGAGAGTCGAGCAAGCAGGTAAACCGAATAATAAACTGCTACAAAGTAAAATTACTGCCTTGGATGAGGTCTTCTTTTTAACGACAGACATCTGACGCTGCACGACGTGATTGTTCGGGTCTATTATACTCATCACACTATTATGATCGCTAGATTTGGTTTGAGTATAATTGTCAGCTATGAAAAGATAAATAAAAATAGAGAATTAGTAATTGGTATAGTGAGTAATGATATTGACAACAGACTCAATGATTTACGTTTTTTATGGAAGTTTCGTGTTGATTGCATTTTGGGCAATTGCACAGGCATGGCATAGCCAGTCGCATACAGAAACGATCCATCCATTTAAAGCATTTGTGCATTTACTTGCGTTTTATTTGTCTTATTTACTCTGGCCTTTGGCACTATTTAGTCTTTATGCCGGCTGGAGTGGCTATTATTCGTTACATGAAGCAGGGTTTGTATTCTTGCTGAGTATCGTTTTACTTTATGCACGCTTTGTAGAGCCCCATTGTGTTCAAGTCAAAACCACACGATATCAATTGGATGCAGGAAATCGAATTCAAAAGCCTGTGAAAATAGCCTTGGTTGCTGACTTACATATCGGCTTGTTTTCAGGACATGAGCGACAGCTAAAAATAATCGTGGAGAAAATCAATCAGCAGCAGCCAGATTTAGTGGTGGTGGCAGGGGACTGGACGTATGAACCTGAAGATGCTTTGGCTGATGAATTGGCACCCTTAAAAAAAATTCAGGCACCTGTGTATTCAGTTTATGGTAATCATGATGAGCAATATCCTGGTCCGCCGATACAGGCGTTATTGAGTCATGCACTCAGTGTGAATGATGTGATTGATATTGAGGGGCAGATTGTTGAATTTGAAGAATTTCGTTTAATCGGGGTTGGCGATTTGTGGGCAGGAAAAGCCGATATGCGTTATCTGCCAGATTTACCCCAAGACAAGCCTTGGGTGATTCTCTCTCATAACCCTGACACAGTGGATATGGTTCCAAAACTTCCGAATCGTCCATTAATGTTGTCGGGGCATACCCATGGTGGACAAGTAGAGTTGCCGTGGTTAACGAATTATGTGATGAAAAAAGTCTCTATTCTGGGACATAAAAAAGGACTGTATAACCACGAACATGCAGATGTGTTTGTGACGGTAGGGACTGGAATGGTCGGTGTTCCATTTCGATTTCGTGTTCCGCCCACCATCGATATTATTGAATTAGTTTAATTTAACGCTTTTAGATGCCATCTTGGTATTCGCATAAAAAAGCCCTCAAACTTTGTAAGGTTTGAGGGCTTTTCATCGTTTTAAGATTTTATCGGGTGTAATTGTGATTAAACTTGGTTATTTACATCATCATTTTTAGTTTCACGAATGGCAAGGAATGCCAGCAATGAAAGAATGGAAGCCGCCGTGAGATAATAACCCACAGCATATAATCCGTAAGTTGTTGCGAGTTTGGTGGCAATCAGTGGCGCAAAAGAAGCACCGAAAATACCAGCCAAGTTAAAGGTCAAAGCAGAGCCGGTATAGCGAACTGAAGTTGGAAAAATCTCAGATAAAACTGTGCCAATGGGACCATAAGTTAAGCCCATAATGGCTAAACCTGTACACAAGAATAAGAACACCACAAAGGTGTTGCCAGATTCGAGCATGGTCGAGAAAACCAAACCAAATAATGCTGATAGTACACAGACTGCAATCGAGGTGGTTTTACGCCCAAATTTTTCTGCCAATACCGCAGAAAGTGGAATAAAAGCAGCAAAACAAAGTGTTGCGACCAATTGTAATTCTAAGAACTCAGCACGTGAATAGCCAAGTTTGGTGGTTCCCCAGTTCAATGCAAATACTGTTGTCAGGTAGAACACCACAAAAGTACAGATTGCAGCGATTGTACCCAATACCAGCATTGGCAAATGCTTGGTCATGACTTCTTTAAAAGGTACATTCACTTCTTTTTGCTTGTCGAGTACCTTTTGGAATGCAGGTGTTTCATGGAGCTGGAGACGAATCCATAAACCCACAATTACCAAAATTGCACTGGAAATAAATGGAATACGCCATCCCCATTGCATAAAGTCTTGTTCAGACATTAATGCACCCAAGGTTAGGAATGAGCCCGTTGCCAAAATAAAACCAATTGGTGCACCCAACTGTGGAAACATGCCATACCAAGCGCGTTTGCCTTCTGGAGCATTTTCGGTTGCCAATAACACGGCACCCGACCATTCACCGCCTAAACCAAGCCCTTGACCTAAACGGCAAAGTGCAAGCAGTAAAGGTGCGACAATACCAATTTGGGCATAGGTGGGTAATAGACCGATACAGACCGTAGAAATTCCCATGGTAAGTAAGGCTGCGACCAAGGTGGCTTTACGACCGATCCGGTCTCCCAAATGACCAAATAATGCGGCACCAATCGGGCGTGCAATAAAGGCAATCGCAAAGGTCGCCAGTGACTGAATAGTGGCTGTCATCGGATCTGTACTTGCAGGGAAGAACAGATGCGGAAAAATAATGACCGCTGCCGTGGCATAGATATAAAAATCGAAGAATTCGATGGTGGTACCCACCAGACTAGCGGTAAGTACACGAAATTTTGAATTAGTTGCTACTTCTATTGTAGCTGTAGTTGATGACGCCATGGATAACCTTACACTTACTAAAATTAAAAGAACTTAGTTTTAAAAGCGTAATCTTTTTAAAAAAGGCGTAATTTCTTAAAAAAACAACGGAAAATCGAACTCACATCTACTCTTTTAGGGTCACTAAAACGCGAGAGAAGTCGATTAAATCACGTACAGATAGACCGCGAGGAAGTGTGATCCCGCGCCTATCAGTACAAATACATGCCAGATCGCATGGGTATATCTTACCCGTTTTAAGGCATAAAACAATGCTCCGACTGTATAAGCCAGCCCCCCAAAAACCAGCCAAAAGAGCGCATCGGAAGATAAATAACGTTGCATATCACTGACTAATAACACAGCAAGCCAGCCCATGACCAAGTAGGCAATGAGCGAAACTTTCTGGAAACGATGAATGAAGATTAACTTGAAAAGTGTCCCAAGCAATGCAATCACCCAAAGTGCAATCAGTAAGTTGTGGGCTTTTTCGGTAGGAATTGCAATCGAGAGAAAAGGGGTATAAGTCCCAGCAATCAAATAATAAATGGCGGTGTGATCGAGTTTTTTTAGCCAAAAACGTTTTTCGTAGGTTTGAGCCATGTGGTACAGGGTTGAACCTGTAAACAGCAGAATCATGCTAAAACCGTATACCCAAAGTCCAATCCATTGTCCCGTAGAGAGGTAAGATCCTTTCATGATGAGCAGAATTGTGGCGATACAGGCAAGAATTACGCCGAGCGCATGGCTCCACACATTAAACTGCTCTTCGGTTGGATGATAATCTTGCGTATGGGGAGCGGTCATAGCGGCTGCTTTTTATTAAAAATACAAATGTATAGTAATTCAATTTTGCTTTTCGTGTAAGACGCTTTAAAATTTAGTCGCAAATTTGATTAGGTTTATTGTATGTCTGACTCGACTTCTCCTTCAGCTCAGGAACAACAGTTTCTCGATGCTGTGCAGCAAGCACTTGAAACACAAAGTTTTGAGCGTTTAATCCTGAGCCAATACAAGGGGGAAATGCAACAGTTAGAAAAAATGACTTTCCGCCTGATTGAGCTACAACAGCAACCTGTCTTGAATGTTTTATATCGACATAAAACCCAAGATGTCACCAAAAACTACCCAATCTCAGATGCTATGCAAATCATTGCGGAGCATCTAGCCTGTTGTAAGCAAGGCAATTTGTTTGCATCGACTCAAGATGTACAACTCAAGCGCAACAAGAAAAAAGATTTACTGACCATTACTCAGAAAACAGCGGTGGCAAAAAATGAAGCTCGTGCAGCCCAAGCGCATGATCGGAGCAAACATCGTTTTGTAGAGCAAGAAAGTGTGTTTTTGCAGCATTTAAGTATTACCGATGCTCAAGGCCAGATTATTCCCAGCATGGCGCGTAAATGGAAACAGATTAATAAATTCGTGGAAATTTTTTCAGGGGCTTTGACGCAACTTCCAAATCAAGATCAGGCGTTGCATGTGGTTGATTTTGGTTCGGGTAAAGGCTATTTGACCTTTGCTTTATATGATTATTTGGCGAAGCAGCAGCAAGTGCCCTTTGTGACGGGCGTGGAATTGAATGAAAAGATGGTAGAGTTCTGCCAACACGTGGCAGAGGCTTCTGGTTTTAAGCAACTGGATTTTTTCCAAGGCGATGTCCGAACCTATCAGCCTGAGCGTTTAGATGTAATGATTGCGCTGCATGCTTGTGATGTGGCAACCGATTTTGCTATTCATACGGGGATTCGCTTAAATGCACAGATGATTATGTGTGCGCCGTGTTGCCATAAGGAATTACGTCCTCAACTGAAAAGCCCAGAAGTATTGAAGCCAATGTTGCACTTTGGTATTCACGCGGGGCAACAGGCAGAAATGCTGACTGATACCATTCGCGCATTACTGTTAAAAGCCTATGGTTATGAAACCAAGGTCTTTGAATTTGTTGCTTTAGAACATACCAGCAAAAATAAGATGATTTTAGCCACCAAACGTGCCGATTTTGTTGCACCTGACGCTACGGTATTGGCGCAAATTGAGGCTTTAAAAAATATGTATGGCATTCAAAAACATTCCTTGGAATTATTGCTCAATAACCAATGGGATCAACGTGATATTGGTGCTAAGTGCTAAGTAGCAAGATTCAAAAGGAATTCGACATGACACTACAGATTCACACAGGGACTTGGGTTGAATTGCAAACAGATGTAAAGCCCATTCGTGAGCAAGTGTTTATTCAGGAACAACATATTGCTGCGGCAGATGAGTGGGATGCACAGGATGAGGTTTCCCAGCATTTTGTGGTATTTGATGGGGAACATGCCATTGCGACAGCACGCTTATTGCCAAATCACAGTATTGGGCGTGTTGCCGTATTGGCATCACATCGTGGACAAGGGATTGGCAAGCTTTTGATGTTGCAAATTATTCAGCAAGCGCAGCAGCAGCAACGTCCTTTATTGCAGCTTTCCTCTCAAGTCCATGCCATGTCTTTTTACCAAAATTTAGGCTTTCAAGTCCGTGGAGAAGCGTATTTAGATTGTGGGATTCCACATATTGATATGCAAATGTCCTTGCTTGCACAGAGCTAAACGTCCTAAATTTTAGGCATAAAAAAGCCATCTTCTGAGAGATGGCTTTGGGATTTAATGCCCGTTGTGTGCTGTAGATGCCGAGGACTCAGTCATCGCAGCATGTTCTTCGGCACTCATGTCCATAGTGTGCTCTGCTGCGGCACTGCTGGCTTGGGCAGCACGAGCTTCGCGTTGTTTACCTGGCATATAGTCAGGTTCGTTCTGCATGGCTAAATAGAACACCACTAGAAAAATAATACTAAGAATTGTGGCAATGATCAGGGCCTTCCAACCCCATGGAGATTTTTCAGGAGAAGTGTTGTCTGACATAACAAATAACCCAATGGATAAAAAAGAAACTTCTAAAAATTATGTAACTTTATAACATAAAATGGGATGGATGCAGACTAAATTTTATAAAAAGCTTAAGTGTTCTTGCTTAAGGATGAGGGTGAAAAGATTTGGAGGATGTGTCCTCCAAATCAAATTTTGCGTATAGAAAATTTATTGAATAATTTCTTTCTTCTGCGCTTTGTCTTTTAACAATTGTGGTGGATTGAAACGTTCACCATATTTAGCAGCCAATTCTTCTGAACGTTGTAGTGATTTTTCAATCCCGTTTTGATTTAGGAATTGAATTGCGCCACCAGTCCATGGAGCAAAACCGATTCCAAAAATTGAACCGACATTGGCATCAATCACTGATTCTAGAACACCTTCTTCATAACAGCGTAAGGTATCCAGTGCTTGAACAAACAAGAAGCGATCAATCATATCTTGTTCAGAAATATCATTCGCTTTCGTCCAACGGCTGAGTCCATCCCACAAATGCTTTTTGCCATTTTCAGGATAGTCATAGAAGCCTGCACCTGCTGCTTTTCCTTTACGATTCAGCTCGTGAATCATGCTGTGAACCACTTCATCTACAGGAGTTTTCGGTAGGTCTTTCCCTTCAGCTTGCAGTGCTTTGCGCGTTTCGCTTGCAACATGCTCAGTTAGAGTCAAAGATACTTCATCCTGAATCGCAAGAGGACCCACAGGCATACCGGCTTTGAGTGCCGCCATTTCGATTTTCGCTGGATGCACGCCTTCAGCAAGTAAACGCATACCTTCTTGAATGTATGTACCAAACACACGACTGGTAAAGAAACCACGGCTGTCATTCACCACGATTGGTGTTTTCGCAATTTGTTGTACAAAGTCATAAGCTTTAGCTAATGTTTCCGCAGAAGTTTCTTTACCTTTGATGATTTCGACCAATTGCATTTTGTCTACAGGGCTGAAGAAATGTAAGCCAATAAAGTTTTTGGCATCTTTACTTGCTGTAGCTAGACCTGTGATTGGTAAGGTAGAAGTGTTCGATGCAAAGATTCCACCTTCAACTAAATACTGCTCAGCTTCTTGAGTCACCTTGGCTTTGAGTTGTTGATTCTCAAATACCGCTTCAATGATTAAGTCACAACCTTGTAGATCTGCTGCATCAGCAGTAGCCGTAATAAGTGCTAACACTTGATCACGTTTTTCTGCGGTCATACGACCTTGGGAAACACGTTTATCAAGTAGCTTTTGCGAATAAGCTTTGCCTTTTTCTGCATTTTCTACAGACACATCTTTGAGTACTACAGGAATGCCTTTGATTGCGGTTGAGTAGGCAATCCCTGCACCCATCATACCTGCACCTAAAACACCGACTTTCTTCGCTTGCCATTTAGCAACATCCGCAGGGCGGCTCGCACCAGATTTAATTGCATTCAAACCATGCCAGAACGTACCAATCATATTCTTCGACACTTGACCGACAGTCAGTTGTGTAAAGTAACGTGATTCAATACGAAGCGCGGTATCTACATCGACTTGTGCACCTTCAACTGCCGCAGCCATAATCGCTTCAGGAGCAGGATAACAGCCTTTAGTTTTGTCACGAAGCATGGCAGGGGCAATTGCAAGCACTTGCGCAACCGCAGGCGTTTTAGGATCACCACCTGGGATTTTGTAGCCTTTTACATCAAACGGTTGCTGACTTTTTGGATTGGCTTTGACCCAAGCCATTGCTTTTTCTAACAGCTCTTGTTCATTCTCTGCCGTGTCATGTACTAAGCCGAGAGATTTTGCTTTATCGACACCAAATTGCTTACCTTCCATGAGGAAGGGGAATGCATTTTGTAAGCCGAGCAGACGTACCATACGCACGATACCACCGCCACCAGGAAGTAGACCTAAAGTCACTTCAGGTAAACCAAATTTGGTTTTTGGATCATTGATGGCAATACGATAATGACAACCTAAAGCGATTTCCCAGCCACCGCCAAGCGCAGTACCGTTTAAAGCTGCAACAACAGGCACACCTAAAGTTTCGATTGTGCGTAAGTCACCTTTGAGTTTTTCAATCATCTTGAAAAATTCAGTGGCGTGTTCAGGTTGTACTTGAATCAGCTCATCTAAGTCACCGCCAGCAAAGAAGGTTTTCTTAGCTGAACGGAAAATAATACCTTTCAGATCAGTTTCAGCTTTAAGCTTTTGACTGACTTCATCTAAAGCATCACGGAATTCTGCATTCATGGTGTTTGCAGATTGACCCGATGAATCAAGCGTAAGAATTACAATATTGTCAGCGTTTTTTTCGTATTTAATCGCGCTCATACATCATCGTCCAATATTTTATGGGCTTAATCGTAAGCAATCTGCGGAAGTAAAGATAAGCACCGCAGCGTCTTGTTAAGCTCTCATCTAGTTTCAGGATAAACCTTCGGTTCGACCTACTTTTGTTTCGGCAAAAGTAGGCAAAACCATTGTCATTCGCAAAACCTGAGGTACGAATAGCAAAGATTAATAATCTTTGCCGTACCGCAAGGCGAAAGCTATGCTTGAGCATAAACTACGCACTTTGTTTGTCTTGTGCTGATCCAAAGCTTTAGCCGCTTTGGTTTGCTCAGATTGCGAATGACGTTTCCGAGTCTCATATTTCAGGGAGGTGTTGAGTGCTTTACACCAACTCAATAATAGTCGCGATGCCCATACCACCACCGACACATAATGTTGCTAGACCACGTTTCTTGCCTTGACGCTCTAATTCATCTAGCAAAGTTCCTAGAATCATGGCACCTGTTGCACCCAATGGATGTCCCATCGCAATTGCACCACCATTGACATTGACTTTCTCAGCGGGAACTTTAAGTTCAGTGATAAAACGCATGACCACCGCAGCAAAGGCTTCATTCACTTCGAACAGGTCAATGTCATCAATGGTCAAGCCTGCTTTGGCTAAAGCTTTGCGTGCAGCAGGTGCAGGACCTGTCAACATGATGGTTGGGTCTGTACCGACCAATGCGGTTGCAAGTACCTTGGCACGTGGTTTCAAACCTTGTTCTTTCAATGCTTTTTCAGAAGCAAGCAATACCACCGCAGCACCATCGACGATACCTGATGAGTTACCTGCATGATGAACGTGGTTAATTTTTTGCGCTTCAGGATACTTCTGTAAAGCAACAGCATCGAAGCCCATTTGCCCCATCATTTCAAAGCTAGCATTCAGTTTTGCTAAACCTTCAACAGTGGTATTTCCTTTGATAAATTCGTCTTTTTCTAAGATTGTTACACCTGCATGATCTTTCACAGGCACAACTGATTTATCGAAATAACCATTTGCCTGAGCCGCCGCCGCCTTTTGTTGCGAACCGACCGCAAATGCATCTACATCAGCGCGGCTATAACCATCTAAAGTTGCGATCAAGTCCGCGCCCACACCTTGGGGCACAAAAGAAGATTTTAAGTTGGTTTCAGGATCAAGTGCCCAAGGCCCACCATCAGAACCCATTGGAACGCGTGACATGGATTCCACACCACCAGCAACAACAACATCTTCCCAACCTGAACGAACTTTTTGTGCAGCTAAATTGACAGCTTCTAAACCAGAAGCACAGAAACGGTTGATTTGCACACCTGCAACATCATCATTCCAACCTGCGGCAATGGCGGCGGTCTTGGCAATATCTGCACCTTGATCACCAATTGGTGTCACACAACCGAGAACGATATCATCGACTTTAGACGTATCGAGTTGATGGCGTTGTTGTAATTCATTCAGTAATGTGGTCAGTAAAGTAATTGGTTTTACTTCATGTAATGAGCCATCTTTTTTCCCTTTTCCGCGTGGCGTGCGTATTGCATCAATAATGTAAGCCTCGCTCATAATAGTTCCTTTTTTATTGCTTAAAATTTATTTGTGTTTTGAGTGTACTGGTTTTAATAGCGAGTGCAATGACAAGACTGGCATAGGCAGCATGATCATTTTGGTCAATTGATGTGTGGAAATATGAACTTGATCAAGGTGGAGCTTGATCAGTAAACTATGCAACCATAAAAAATAATCTATTTAAATGAAATTTATTAATATTATTGGTACGACTGGCTCAGGCAAATCGACGTTTGCACAAAAAATAGCTAAAGAACGACAAATACATTATATAGAGCTGGATGATTTACTTTGGTTGGATGACTGGAAGGAATCGCCAAATGACGCTTTATTTTTGAAGCTAAAAATCGCTATGGAAAATGCTGCGACAGGGTGGATCATTGATGGGCTTTATACCCGTACTATCCCAATGATTATGGAAAAGGTAGATACTGTCATCTGGCTAGATTATCCCTTTCACATCAATTTATACCGTTTGAGCGAGCGTACATTTGGACGCGTGATTAGCCGGAAAAAGTTATGGGAAAACTCAAATAATAGGGAAAGTTTAAAATTGATGCTGTCCAAAGAATCTATTTTTATCTGGCTTATCAAATCGTATCCTAAAAATCGTAAGAAATATTTCGACTTAATGCAGAATCCCGCTTATCAACATATTCAATTTATTCGTTTAACTTCACCGAAACAAGCAGCAGAATTTTTACAGAAAATTAAGAGCATATAATGATGCATATTCCAGCAAAGGCGCTTTGTATTTTTCGATATCAAGATAAAGTTTTGCTTTCTCATGGACATGACCCCAGCAAAAATGAAAATTATTTGAGACCGATGGGAGGCACTATTGAATTTGGAGAAACGTCCTTAGAAGCAGTTAAACGAGAAGTTTTAGAGGAAATAAATCAGCAGATTATTCATACAAAACTGTTAGGTGTTCTTGAAAATTTATTTACTTTTGATGGTCAAGCAGGGCATGAAATCGTTTTTGTTTATGAGGCTG
Source organism: Acinetobacter sp. AM (assembly GCF_003105055.1). NCBI lineage: Bacteria > Pseudomonadati > Pseudomonadota > Gammaproteobacteria > Moraxellales > Moraxellaceae > Acinetobacter > Acinetobacter sp. AM. Next base: position 26,832 of record NZ_QETG01000008.1, read on the forward strand.
AATTTTTTGATGAAACTTTGTATAGCCAAGTAGAAATAAAGGGGTGCGAGACAAATGGTTCAACTTATATCGCTGAGTGGGTTAATACACAGTTATTGGTGTCAGGTCAGTATCCTGTTTATCCCAAGGGCATAGCGCAGTGGTTGTTTAAAAAATAGACAGCTTATATAAGCTGTCTATTCAAAAAATTATGGCTTAAAGATAACCATGTAATTGACGGTATAAACCTGGGGTTACGCCCGTCCATTTCTTAAATGCGCGGTGGAAAGTACTGGTTTCACTGAAACCAACCTGCTGTGCGACATCTTCCAAAGTTAAATTTGGATTGAGTAACAAGTGAATCGCGGCATCACGACGTAAGGCATCTTTCACACCTTGATAGCTTTTACCTTCTGCAGCTAAACGACGACGTAAAGTTTGCGGCGAAAGATATAACATTGACGCTACATCATTCAGCGTTGGCATTTCTTCACCAATTTGACTCTTCAACACTTCACGAATACGAGAGGTGAGAGAATTGGTGTTTTTAAATTTAACCAATAGCTGTGCAGGCGCTGCTTTTAAGAATTCTTCTAAGGTTTCTTCATTTTGACGAATTGGTAAGTCTAAATAATCTGCCGCAAAGGTGATTTCGGTACGTGGCATATCAAACTGCATCACAGGAGCGAAAAACAGGGCATCATATTCATCTGCATGGGCAGGGCGCGGGTAGCCAAAATGTACGCGCTCTAAAGGTAGGCGACGTTCAATGAGCCAAGAGGCTAAACCGTGCCAAATCATTAACATGCTTTCAGTAATAAAATGATTTGGGTCCATTCCAATTGGAATGAGTGGAACTAAGCGGGCTTCATGCTTATCACGTTCTAAAGAAACACACCATTCATCGCCGAACAATTTATAAAATTGCGTCGATAATTCAAGTGCATCACCTAAGGTTTTTGCGTGGATGATCAGTTGGCACATAATGGCAAAGGTGCCCAAACGACGAGGTTGGGTATCGAAACCAATATGTTCATCTTGAGTCACCATCCATAACATTTTCACAAAACGTGTGTATTGTTCTGGAGAAATTCGAGCTTTAGGCTGACGTAGCAGTTCGGCTTCAATTCCGACGTGCGAAAGTAAGGTTTCGACATCCATGCCGAGGCGTTTTACGCCAGTCAAAGCCGCATTGACAAAATGGATACTGATTGTATCGCGGCTCATGTTTAATCCTTCAGTCTCTTTTGTATTCACTTGCGTATGACCTAAATGACGCTAAAAAAGTTTTTATAGGCAATTTACAATAGGTAAATTTGCCTTTCTACATGGTAAATTGCCGAAATGATCAAGGTAAATGGCTGAACATGACATTGTTTTGTTGATTTTATATTTCTAAGATACATGAAAATACAATAGTCCAAGAGTAAAAAGAACATGCAACATGCTTTACAGGGATTGAAAGTACTGGATTTTTCAACATTATTACCCGGTCCATTTGCCACTTTATATTTAGCAGATTTGGGGGCAGAAGTGATTCATGTTGAATCACCCACGCGCCCAGATTTGATTCGTCTTTTTCCACCTTATGCACATGGGCAGGCGACTGCACATCTTTATTTGAACCGAAATAAACAATCCGTAGCTCTGGATTTAAAAGACCCACAAAACATCGCTGCGATTAAGGAAAAGATTAGCCAATACGATATTGTCGTAGAGCAATTTCGCCCGGGTGTCATGCAACGACTGGGATTGGACTATGCCACTTTAGCGGAAATTAATCCGCGATTGATTTATTGCTCGATTACAGGCTATGGTCAAACGGGGAGTTATAAAGATAAGGCAGGGCATGATATTAACTATTTAGCCTTATCGGGGATTGCGGGGCATAGTGGTCGTACCCAGAGTGGACCACCACCTTTAGGTATTCAAGTCGCGGACATTGCAGGTGGTTCTTTACATGCGGTGATTGGCATTTTAACGGCTGTGATTGAGCGTACTCAAAGTGGAAAAGGGCAGTATATTGATATTTCCATGACCGATTGTGTTGTGGCGTTAAACAGTATGGCCGCCGCCGCCGCATTGGCAGGAAATATCACCCCGCAGCCAGAATCAGGCATTTTAAATGGTGCTAGCTTCTATGATTACTATGAAACACAAGATGGGCGTTATCTTTCAATTGGCAGTTTAGAGCCACAATTTATGTCGGGTTTGGCTCGGTTGTTAGAATTGCCAGTTTTATTAGAGAAAGGTGCTTCACTACAGTCGGAAGATTGCCTTAAGGTCAAACATGCTCTACAGGAAAAAATTAAAACCCGTTCCTTGTTAGAGTGGCAGCAACTGTTTTCGACCCAAGATGTCTGTGTAGAACCTGTTTTAAAGTTAGATGAAGCTTTGCATTCAGATTTGGCGCAACAACGGCATTGGGTAGTCCACGTTCCACTGCATGAACATTCCACCGAAACCCAAGCGCAGTTGGCATGCCCAATCAAATTTTCTCGTTCAGCAATGCGCTATGACTTTATGGGGCAAGTATTAGGTACAGGCACTTGGTAGCCTGTACTTTTGTAAATTTTACTCTATATCAGTAGCTTAACAAAAAACGACAAAAAGATTATATTTTAACCATAAAAAACAGGCGTAACCTGATAGGAATAAAAAAATTATAAAAGGTTGCAGGTATGCAAAAGCTCCGAATCTCAAGGGGATTGCTCACGTTGTGTTTAATGGGTTTGAGTGTAAATTCATGGACGTATGCCCAGTCGGCTTTTGCTGTCGACAGTCCTTGGATGTTTGGAGATTGGAATGGCACTCGAACTGAATTAGAAACCAAGGGTTATCGCTTTAATTTGGGCTATACAGGAGAAATGGCAACTTTACTGGACGCGAAAAAGCATTCGAGTCACGGTACTGAATATGCCGATCAGTTCGTGTTGGGGAGTCATTTCGACTTAGACAAAATACTGGGATGGCAAGACACTGAAGCACAAATTATTATTACTGAACGGAATGGACATTCTTTATCACAAACGTCGGATGCCTTAAATGGGCATTTAAGTTCAACCCAAGAAGTATGGGGACGTGGGCAAACGTGGCGTTTGACCAATTTTTGGATTAAGAAAAAATTTCTCAATCAACAGTTAGATCTTAAAGTCGGACGTTTTGGTGAAGGGGAAGATTTTAATAGTTTTGATTGTGATTTTCAGAACTTGGCTTTATGTGGCTCTCAAGTTGGCAATTGGGTGGGGGATCAATGGTTTAATTGGCCCGTCAGTCAATGGGCAGCCAGACTGAAATATCAATTTTCCCCTGAAGTCTTTAGCCAAATTGGGGTATATGAATATAACCCTGAGAACTTAAAGCGTAGTCAGGGCTTTAATTTAAGTACTTCGGGTGCCGATGGCGTCATTGTACCTATAGAGATGGTCTGGCAGCCGAAAATTGGTATGCAAGGCAAAACAGGTGAATATCGACTGGGCTATTACTACAGCAGCGCGGATGCCATTGAAATTCAAAATCCCAGTGCAACATCACATAAGCAAGGCATGTGGATTGTGGCAAAACAACAATTGTTGCAACACGCTCAAGATCCGCAGCGCGGACTTACAGGATTTATAAACCTGACTGTGCATGATGATAAAACCAACAATGTCGACACTATGCAAAATATTGGTTTGATCTATACAGGTGTGTTGGATATGCGCCCGCAAGATGAAATTGCCTTGGGATTTGCCCGAATCCATCTAAATGATGACTTAAATACGGGGCAAGATGAAGAATACAATACCGAACTGTATTACGGGGTACATGCCACCAATTGGTTAACGATCCGTCCAAATCTTCAATATATCCGACATGTGGGTGCGGATAAAAATGGAGAAAATGTTTGGGTCGGTGGGATTAAGTTTCAAACCGCATTTTAACGATGTTAGAGAAACCATCTTTCCTAGATCAATGATTTAAATGCGAATAAGAATAGCGAAACAAACGACAAAATAATCTAGCTGTTTTTACTGGGCTAGCGATAAATAATAAAGTGAATGAGGTGAATGGAATGAGTAACCCATCAAATACGATGCGAACCTTTACCGTTATTGTGATGCTTTTAATTGCTGCCTATCTGTTGATTGGGGGGGGATGGCTCATTCTACTCGGTGGTTCAATCTATTATGTGATTGCTGGTCTGCTAATTTTGGCATCAGCCTTTTTACTTAAAAGGGGGCAAGGTTCCTTTTTATGGGTGTACAGTTTCTTAATGCTAGCAACCATACTCTGGAGTTTATGGGAGGTTGGAACTGATTTTTGGGCTCTCGCACCTCGTTTGGATATTTTGGGGGTATTGGGTTTATGGTTACTCATTCCTGCAGTCACGCGCAATATGAGTCAAGTCCAAGGCAGCAAAATCGCCCTTTCGGGCACGTTGTTGATTGCTATTGCAGTTATGGTCTACGCGATTTTCAACGATCCCCAAGAAATTAATGGCGTCATTCAACAACCACAACCTGCATCGGCTCAAGCCATTGAGGGGGTGGCAGAACAAGACTGGCCCGCTTATGGACGTACTCAGGGCGGGGTGCGTTATTCACCTTTGACACAGATTAATGATCAAAATGTTAAAAATCTGAAAGTGGCTTGGACATTCCGCACAGGTGATGTCAAAACAGATAAAGATTCGGGAGAAACCACCAATCAGGTGACCCCGATTAAAGTGGGCAATAACTTATATATGTGTACCACTCACCAATGGTTAATTGCCTTGGATCCAGCAACGGGCAAGGAAAAATGGCGTTTTGATCCAAAATTGAAAGCCGACCATACTTTTCAGCATCTCACCTGTCGTGGGGTAATGTATTACGATGCCAATAATACAGCCGAGTTTGCGACCAGTTTGCAAAATCGAAAATCAGTTTCTGCCGAGTGTCCACGTAAGGTAATTGTTCCTGTGAATGATGGGCGTTTAGTCGCAGTGAATGCTGATACAGGCAAAGTCTGCTCAGATTTTGGTGAGCAAGGTGAAGTGAATTTACAAAAATTTATGCCTTATGCCTATCCTGGGGGCTATAACCCGACATCACCTGGGATTATTTCGGGTACAACAGTGGTTATTGCGGGTTCAGTCACGGATAACTATTCTTCCAAAGAGCCTTCTGGGGTCATTCGTGGCTATGATGTGAATACAGGTGAGTTGCTTTGGGTCTTTGATACAGGGGCACAAAATCCTAATGCCATGCCGAACGAAAATACGACCTTTGTACATAACTCTCCAAATGCGTGGGCACCTTTGGCTTATGATTCCAAACTGGATATCGTGTATGTACCAACAGGGGTAGGAACCCCCGATATTTGGGGCGGAGATCGTACTGAGTTAAAAGAGCGTTATGCCAATTCGATGTTGGCAATCAATGCCAGTACAGGCAAGTTGGTTTGGCATTTTCAAACAACCCATCATGATTTGTGGGATATGGATGTACCAGCGCAACCTTCTTTGGCAGATATTCAAGATACTACTGGAAAAACCGTCCCAGCGATTTATGTGTTAACCAAAACAGGGAATGTCTTTGTACTAGACCGACGTACAGGCAAAGCGATCGTGCCTATTAACGAGCGCGCAGTCCCTCAAACAGTAAAACGCGGGCCACAAACCCAAGGCGAATACTATTCGGCAACCCAACCCTTTTCTGATTTAAATCTGGCACCACAAGATAAGTTAAAAGATAAAGACATGTGGGGCGCGACCATGTTTGATCAGTTAATTTGTCGGGTCTATTTCCATCGTTTGAATTATGACGGTATTTATACTCCACCTTCAGAAAATGGTACGTTGGTCTTTCCTGGGAATTTAGGCGTATTTGAATGGGGTGGCATGTCGGTAAATGCAGACCGTCAGGTTGCTGTGATGAATCCAATCGGATTACCGTTTGTAAGCCGCTTAATTCCCGCAGATCCGAACCGTCAAGAAACGGCCAAAGGTGCAGGGACTGAACAAGGGGTACAACCAATGTATGGTGTGCCTTATGGTGTGGAAATCAGTGCGTTCTTGTCTCCGCTCGGTTTACCGTGTAAGCAACCTGCTTGGGGCTATGTGGCGGGTGTAGATTTAAAAACCCATCAAGTGGTCTGGAAAAAACGGATTGGGACTATCCGTGACAGTCTGCCGAAATTGTTCCAACTGCCACCTTTAAAAATTGGAGTACCTGGTTTGGGTGGCCCAATTTCAACCGCAGGTAATGTGATGTTTGTCGCTGGCACGCAGGATAATTATCTTCGTGCATTTAACGTCACCAATGGCGAGCAGTTGTGGGAAGGGCGTTTACCCGCAGGTGGTCAGGCAACACCAATGACCTATGAAAGCAATGGTAAGCAATATGTGGTCATTATGGCCGGCGGGCATGGTTCTTTTGGCACCAAGATGGGGGATTATTTGGTCGCCTATGCTTTGCAATAATTGACTACATCCTCCATAAAAAAAAGCTTGATTCGTCAGGCTTTTTGCTGTCTAAATTGGGACATGATGGTTCTATTTAGAGCGTTAGCAATAAATAAGATATAGATAGAAGAACAAAGTCCAAAACAGCTAAAAAAGTGCTTAAGCCTTATAGATTGGATCTTTTAGAAAAACAAAAAAGGCTTATCAATAAAACCGCTATGAAATATGTAAAAAACGCGTTTTGTTGATAGTTTAAATATCGTTATGCTGTGAGCCGTTATAATGAAACTACTAGCTGTACGCCATGTATTTATATACTGATTTTGATCAGCAACTGATCAATGAACGTGTTGCACAGTTCCGTGACCAAACGGAACGTTATTTAGCGGGTAAACTCACTGAAGATGAATACCGTCCGCTACGTCTCCAAAACGGTTTATACGTACAACGCTATGCGCCGATGTTACGTATTGCTGTTCCTTATGGTTTGATGAGCTCTACGCAGTTACGCAAGGTTGCGGAATTGGCGAAAGAATATGACCGTGGTTATGCACACGTGTCAACACGTCAAAACATTCAGTTTAACTGGCCTGCACTTGAAAATGTGCCTGACATGCTTGCCGAATTGGCAACTGTGCAGATGCATGCGATTCAAACTTCAGGTAACTGTATTCGTAACACCACAACAGACCAATATGCAGGTGTGGTTGCGGGTGAAGTTGCTGATCCACGTCCAACGTGTGAATTGATTCGTCAATGGTCAACCTTCCACCCAGAATTTGCCTTCTTACCACGTAAGTTCAAAATTGCGGTGTCTGCTTTAGAAGAAGTAGATCGTGCTGCAACGTCATTCCACGATATTGGTGTGTATATCGTGAAAAATGAGGCAGGCGAGATTGGTTATAAAATTAAAGTGGGTGGCGGTCTAGGTCGTACACCAATCATTGGTTCAATCATCAAAGAATGGTTGCCACGTGAAGATTTGATTGCTTATCTTGAAGCGGTACTTCGTGTGTATAATTTACACGGCCGCCGTGACAACAAATACAAAGCCCGTATCAAAATTTTAGTCAAAGCATTAACGCCTCAAGTGTTTGCAGAAAAAGTGGAAGCAGAATTTGCTCACACTGTGCAAACGCTAAAAGTAGATGCTGAAACTTTAGCGAAACTTGATGAAGAATTTACTCCATTTGCATATCAGCAATTGGCAGATGAAGACTTCACAGCATTATTTGCTGAATATCCGAAGTTCAAACAATGGTTCAACATTAATACCAATGCACATAAAGTGACAGGTTACCGTGTAGTGACCATTTCGCTAAAACGAGCAGGTATTGCACCAGGTGACGTGACCACTGAAGAAATGAATTTGATTGCAGACCTTGCAGACAAATACACCTTTGGTGAATTACGTACCACGCATGAACAAAACATTTCGTTGGTCGATGTACCACAAAAAGACTTGTTTGAATTGTGGCAAACCCTTGAACAACACGACTTGGCGCGTGCGCATATTGGTTTTATTACCGATATTATTTGCTGCCCAGGTGGTGACTTCTGTTCATTGGCAAATGCGAAATCAATTCCAATTTCTGAAGCAATTTCACGTCGTTTTGATGACCTAGATACGGTTTACAATTTGGGTCATATCGACTTGAACATTTCAGGTTGTATGAATGCTTGTGGTCATCACCACGTGGGTAATATTGGTATTTTAGGTGTCGATAAAAAAGGCGCTGAATTCTATCAAATTACCTTAGGTGGTAATGCAGACCATGATGCCTCAATTGGTGACATCTTAGGGCCATCATTTGCAGCAGAAGTTGTACCTGACATTATTGAAGAAATTCTGAATACTTATCTTGATTTACGTCAAGAAGGTGAAGAGTTTATTGAAACTTACCGCCGTGTTGGCATTCAACCATTCAAGGAGCGTGCTTATGCTTAATACCGCACTTCAAGTGCTCTCTAAAGATGGCACAGTGGCAGACAATAGTTACCAATTCATTGGCGAAGATGCTGTATTACCGCAAGGTGATGTGGTATTGACTGTTGATCAGTTGGATCAACTTACCAATATTACAGGTAAAAAAGCATTATTCATTACTGTGGATGCTTCTCCTGAAATTAATGAATTTCCTTTAAATCAATTAGATGCGATCTTTATTGATTTTGCAGGCTTCAACGATGGCCGTGGTTATTCATTTGCTGCATTGTTGCGTCGCCAAGGTTTCCAAGGCGAATTACGTGCGACAGGTGATGTGTTTAAGGATGTCTTAAACTATATGAAGCGTTCTGGTTTCGATACTTTTGTGATTAAAGAAGGTAAAGATATTCAGGAAGCAGCGGCAGGTTTAAATGATTTTAGACATCCGTATCAAGCTTCTACAGCAGTTGCTCAAGCAAGCTATCAAACTGGGGCTTAAGTCCTTCAGTTTTAAAAAAGCCAGATAAAATCTGGCTTTTTTTATTTTTATAACAGCCATCTTTACAAAAAAATCATTTGTTCTTTGGTGAAACATTACATCTCTTCAAGTTGGCAATTCACCATCCATTTCACGCCAAACTGATCGGTAAATGCCGCATAGAGTGCACCCCAAAAGGTCTTTTCCAAGGGCATTTCAATTTGCCCATTTTGTGACAGCGCTTCATACAGACGTTGTGCTTCTGCTTGTTCATGCTTTTCTAAATTAATGGAAATGTAGTGATTGGTGCCTTTGATAAAAGGGCTATTTGCTGCACAAAACTGTTCAGTGGTATCGGAGGCCATCAGAATTGTAAATTCATTAATTGGTAAGGAAACATGCAGAATATAATTTTTTTCGGCATCGCTGAGCTGAGATTTTTCATCAGAGGGCATATCACCATAACGTTTTAGCATGGCAAACTCACCACCGAACACAGATTTATAAAAGTTAAATGCGGCTTCGGCTTCACCTTGGAAATTCAGATAATGGTTGAGTTGCATTGTTATATGTTCCATTTTTTATTTTGGGTGTCTTAATTTAACAGTCTTGATCAAAAAGAATAATGAAAAAATGTAAGTATAAAAAATCCCCCATTATGGAGGATTTTTTATTTCGCAATGAGTGATAGTAAAATATACAAATTTAGAGAAGTTCAATCGCAACAGCCGTTGCTTCACCGCCACCAATACATAAAGCTGCAATCCCTTTCTTACCGCCAGTACGTTTTAAGGCGTGAATGAGCGTTAAAATAATCCGTGAGCCTGTTGAACCGACTGGGTGACCTAGCGCACAAGCACCACCATTAATGTTCACTTTTGCAGGATCAAGTTTAAAGTCATCCATTGGGCACATGGTTACCATTGCAAACGCTTCATTGATTTCCCAAAGATCAACGTCTTGCGCATCCCAACCAGTTTTCTTTAACACTTTCTCAATTGCACCAACAGGAGCAATCGTAAACTCAGAAGGATGTTGAGAGTTTGATGCATAAGCCAAGATTTTAGCCAATGGCTGTAAACCTTTTGCAGATGCATTATCCGCTGAAGTTAAAACTAAAGCTGATGCACCATCAGAAATTGAGCTGGCATTTGCAGCAGTAATGGTACCATCTTTGGCAAATGCTGGACGTAATGTAGGAATTTTTTCAATGTTGGCGTTGAAAGGTTGTTCATCTTTATCGATAACAACATCACCTTTACGTGTTGAAACGGTCACAGGGACAATTTCATCTGCAAAGTAACCTTCGTTGACCGCAGTTTGCGCACGTAGTAATGAACGAATTGCAAATGCGTCCATTTGCTCACGTGTATAGCCACGGGTATTGGCCATATCTTGTGCAAATGAGCCCATTAAACGACCAGTTTCAGCATCTTCTAAACCATCAAGAAACATGTGATCTTTAACTTCGCCATGACCCATGCGGTAACCCGCACGTGCTTTGGTCAAGACATAGGGTGCATTGGTCATAGACTCCATACCACCTGCAACCACAATTTCAGCAGAACCTGCTTTAATCATATCGGCAGCTTGCATGACTGCTTTCATGCCAGAACCACATAATTTATTGATTGTAACGGCACCTGTTGAATCTGGTAAACCTGCTTGACGCATAGCTTGGCGAGCAGGACCTTGTTTCAGACCTGCAGGTAAAACGCAGCCCATAATGACTTCTTCTACATCGGTCGGTTGTAGGCCAGCACGAGCAATCGCTTCCTTGATTGTTGTTGCACCAAGTTCTGGTGCAGTTAGACCAGATAAACTTCCTTGAAAACCGCCCATTGCAGTACGTGCGCCATTTACAATCACGATATCAGTCATTGATATATCTCCGAACGAGTATAATTGGTTATTGTTCAATCTCATGCAGTATATTGAAAACTGGAAATTAGATGTTACTTTTGCTGTTGACTCATCGGTTTTCAACAATTGCTTAGGTCAATGCTGCGTGAATTACCCATTTTATTCAGGATAATCTTCATATGTTTTACAGTTGACGAGCAGTAATAGAAACTGCCGTTTGAGCCGATGGGCAGACCATCTTCAGCCATAAAATTAAGGCTGGGGAAGTGCAAGGTTCCACGCCAATTTAATGTGCCGTAGGACAAGTCCGTACGTTCTTGGGTAATTAAGGTTTCATTCAAATCTAGCTGTCTATTTTGATTGGAATCGAGAAATAAAATAAAACCTTGTTCCCACATCGCTTCTTTACAGTTTTGCATGTCTTGTGAAGAGCACATTACAACATTGGTATGATGTATAGCAGCATGCTGTTTTGCGAGTTGTATACTACCTACAACTTGTCTAAAAATTGTTCTGCGCTCTTGGTTTGCTTTCATTTCGTGGTAATAAGGTAAAGCAAGTGTAACAAGTATTGACAAAACTAATATTGTAATGGCAAGTTCTACTAATGTATAAGCCATATATTTATTGAGGTGCATATAAAATAACCTAAGTACCTGTATTTTTTTAAGTTAATAATGAATATTAATCTCTTGTTTTTTATTCATTTTATAATGAAAAATGTGTTTCTCAGCGAATAAGAAAATGCTATAGTGAATCGCAAGTGAGGATAAGCTATTCTTAAAAAGCAAGAGATTATAAATTTACTGAACTACAACTGAAATTGTAAGTAATTTTGTCAATAATTTACTTGATTAAAATTATCAAACACTTGGACAAACGAATTAAGTGTTTGTATTATTCAAGGTGAGTAGCTTAAAAATAAAACTGGGGTATTTAAAAAAGCCTATCTCAGGATAGCTAAAATTTTAGGCTTAGCTTGAACAACAATTGTTTATCTCTGGAGGATAAATCCATGAAAATGAGTCGTATTGCTTTAGCGATGCTCGTTGCTGCACCTTTAGCTGCTGCTAATGCTGGTGTAACCATTACTCCTTTAATGCTCGGTTATACTTGGCAGGATTCTGAGCATAATAATGACAAACTAACTAGCCATGCAGAATTACAAGACGATATGTTCGTTGGTGCTGCATTAGGTGTTGAGTTAACTCCATGGTTAGGCTTTGAAGCTGAATATAACCAAGTTAAGGGTGATCTTGACGGTACTGGCGTACAGGGTGCTGAATACAAACAACGTACTGTAGCTGGTAACTTCTATGCTACTTCTGATTTGTTCACTAAAAACTATGACAGCAAAATCAAGCCATACGTACTTTTAGGTGCTGGTCAGACTAAAACTGACTTTGATGGCATTTATGCAGACAAAGAAGACACGATTGGTAATGCTGGTCTAGGTGCTTTCTGGCGCTTAAACGACGCATTGTCTCTTCGTACTGAAGCTCGTGGTACTTATGACTTTGATGAAAAGTTCTGGAACTACACAGCTTTAGCTGGTCTTAACGTTGTTCTTGGTGGTCACTTGAAACCTGCTGCACCAGTAGTAGAAGTTGAACCAGTTACTCCAGTTGAGCCAGTTCCTGAGCAATTGACTGAAGATCTTAACATGGAACTTCGTGTATTCTTTGATACGAATAAATCAAACATCAAAGATCAATACAAGCCAGAAATTGCTAAAGTTGCTGAGAAGTTAGTTGAATATCCAAACGCTACTGCTCGCATCGAAGGTCACACAGATAACACTGGTCCACGTGCATTGAACGAACGTTTATCTTTAGCTCGTGCTAACTCTGTTAAATCTGCTCTTGTAAATGAATACAATGTAGATGCATCTCGTTTGTCTACTCAAGGTTTCGCTTGGGATCAACCGATTGCTGACAACAAAACTAAAGAAGGTCGTGCTATGAACCGTCGCGTATTCGCGACAATCACTGGTAGCCGTACTGTTACAGTACAACCTGGTCAAGCTCAATAATTAATTATTGATTTTGATTTGAGAAAGCAGCCTTAAGGCTGCTTTTTCTTTGCTATAAAAAAATAAATGCTTTATTTTGCATTAAAAAACGAGCCAATAGGCTCGTTTTTCTTCAATCTTGAATCTGTATCTATTTACTGACCATCAAAGGTAATATGTGAGCTTGCATTCATTAAGCGATCAGCTCCCTCTTCAGAGAGTTTGATTTGTAAGCGTAAATCATTTGGTGAATCGGCGTGTTTCAGTGCATCTTTATAGGTGATTTGCTTGGCTTTATACAAATCATAAAGTGCTTGGTCAAAGGTTTGCATACCGAGTTCACGTGAACGCTTCATTAAATCTTTAATTTCATGAATATCACCCTTGCGGATTAAATCAGAAATTAATGGTGAATTAATTAAAATCTCAATTGCAGCGCGACGTGAATTACCATCTGGGGTTGGAATAAGTTGCTGTGCAACCATGGCTTTTAGGTTTAAAGATAAATCCATAAACAGTTGACTGTGTCGGTCCGCTTCAAAGAAGTGGATAATACGGTCAATGGCTTGGTTGGCGTTGTTGGCATGCAGTGTTGCAAAAACTAAATGTCCTGTTTCTGCGAAGGCAATCGCATAGTCCATGGTCTCACGTGAACGAATCTCACCAATTAGAATCACATCGGGTGCTTGACGCAAAGTATTCTTCAATGCAATTTCAAAGGAATCAGTATCGATACCCACTTCACGTTGAGTGATAATACACCCCGCATGTTCGTGAATAAATTCGATCGGGTCTTCAATGGTAATGATATGACCTTTCGAATTGTGATTACGAAAACCAATAATTGAAGCCAATGATGTTGATTTACCAGTACCTGTTGCACCAACAAAGATAATGATGCCACGTTTGGTCATGGCTAAATCTTTGAGTACTGGAGGAAGCTTGAGTTCATCCATCGTTGGAATTTTGGTTTCAATACGACGTAACACCATGCCAGGTTGGTCGCGTTGTTGAAAAGCACTGACACGGAAACGTGCTGTTTTATCACGATTCATAATCGCAAAGTTGCATTCGCGTGTTTCAGCGAATTCTTTGCGTTGTTTATCGCTCATAATCGAATTTAAGAGCTGACCAACAATTTCACCTGTTAACTTGGTTTTCGCAACAGGAACAATTTGACCATTAATTTTCATGGATGGTTCAACGTCAGCTGTGACGAAAAGGTCAGATGCTTTTTGTTGAATCATGAGATTGAGTAAGTCGTTAAAGTCCATAACCTTATCCTAATTCCGTTTTGATATTCTTATAAGAATGATTCTGGTTGTTTGGCAACAGTACGTGCTGTTTGTGGACTAATGATACCTTTAGAGACCAGCGTTTTAAGGCTTTGGTCTAAGGTAGACATACCATAGTTAGCACCTGTTTGGATCGCAGAGTACATTTGCGCAACTTTGTTCTCACGAATTAGGTTACGAATAGCAGGAATACCAATCATGATTTCATGCGCGGCGACACGGCCACCACCATTTTTCTTTAAGAGTGTTTGTGAGATAACTGCTTGTAATGATTCAGAAAGCATGGCACGAACCATATCTTTTTCTTCAGCGGGGAATACATCAATTACACGGTCAATGGTTTTGGCCGCAGAAGTGGTATGCAGTGTACCGAAAACCAAGTGACCTGTTTCTGCAGCGGTCAGGGCTAGGCGAATGGTTTCAAGGTCACGCATCTCACCAACCAAAATAATGTCTGGATCTTCACGTAGTGCAGAACGTAATGCTTCGTTAAAGCCATGCGTATCACGATGTACTTCACGTTGATTAATCAGGCATTTTTTTGATTGGTGTACAAATTCGATTGGATCTTCGACGGTTAAAATGTGGTCATAACGCTTGTCGTTAATATAGTCAATCATTGCTGCTAACGTGGTCGATTTACCAGAACCCGTTGGGCCCGTGACTAAAACTAAACCACGTGGTAAGTCACAAAGCTCTTTAAATGTTTGTCCTAATCCCAAGTCATCCATGGTAAGAACTTTTGAAGGAATGGTACGGAATACTGCGCCAGCGCCGCGGTTTTGGTTAAATGCGTTTACACGGAAACGTGCGATGCTTGGAACTTCGAAGGAAAAGTCAGTTTCCAATTGTTCTTCAAAGTCACGACGTTGTTTGTCATTCATAATGTCGTACACCAGTTTGTGTACTTCTTTATGTTCTAAAGCTGGTAAGTTAATGCGACGTACTTCACCATCTACGCGAATCATTGGTGGCATACCCGCAGATAAGTGTAAGTCAGAAGCCCCGTTTTTTGCAGAAAAAGCCAATAATTCTGTAATGTCCATGAATTCCCCGAGATCATATAAATCTTAATTATTTTGATAGAATAATAAGGCTTTCCTGCCACTTAACCAACAGTTAGAGTTGCTTGAACGTAAAAAAAGATGAATGAAATGAGAATATCGTCAATGAATAGTTTGAAAGAGTCGCGAAATCAAGTTTTAGGGCAAATTGAGGCTGCGTGTCAACAGGCAGGACGTCAGGCAGAAACTGTGCAATTGCTTGCAGTATCGAAAACTCATCCAAGTGAAGCATTGCGTGAGATGTATGCAACAGGACAGCGTGAGTTTGGTGAAAACTACTTACAAGAAGCCCTTGAAAAAATTGAGACTTTGGCTGATCTGGAGATTGAGTGGCATTTTATTGGGCATGTGCAGCGTAACAAGACCAAGCATCTGGCGGAAAAATTTGCTTGGGTGCATGGGGTAGATCGTTTAATTATTGCTGAGCGTTTATCGAGTCAACGTTTAGCAACTCAGCCACCTTTGAATATTTGCTTGCAAGTCAATATTGATGGGCAGGACAGTAAAGATGGCTGTCAGCCAGAAGAAGTTGCAGAGTTGGTACAAAAGCTGAGCCAACTTCCGCATTTAAGACTTCGTGGCATCATGGTCATTCCTGCACCGCATAATACAGCGGCATTATGGGATGCCAAAACGCTGTTTAATCAGGTGAAAACACTCCATGCACATCCTGAAGATTGGGATACTTTAAGTATGGGCATGTCAGCAGATTTGGAGGCTGCGATTGCGGCAGGTTCGACGATGGTACGGATTGGGACGGCATTATTTGGTGCGCGAGATTATTCGAAATAGATGTCGGTGGTTTTTTGTAGGTTTTGGCTGACAGCATTTGATCCTTATAGCGTCTCGCAATCCTAATGATTTATTTATATGATGGATTTATCAGGAACAGGATGTTTCTTTACAATAACAATAATAGTGTAGAACGGATGCAAAACGGTACGACAGGAGTTATACCGCAGCAAGAATCTAATAAAGCCTCGACAGGAAGTCGGGGCTTTTTAGTTTAAAATATACGGTTTTGTATATTGATTATCTGATTGGAAAACTCCAGAACTCATCTGCTTCGACTGCGATTATGTAAGCTTTATTTTGTATATAGTTAATTTTTAATGGTAAATTTAAGAAGTAAAAAACAGCCCGAAGGCTGTTTTTTAAGAGGAAATTATTCTCGCTCTATCTTCATCGGGCTAACATCCATTTCTTGATAAGAAATCAACTTGGTTTTGTATTTCCATTTATAACCGAGCCAAATCACCAAGAATAAGAAAATCCCAATATAGGTGGATAAAACTGATAACCACTCACCCGCAAGTACCGCTTGGTAATTCTGACCTAGAACCACAATTGAGCAGAGAATAAAAGCAAACCATGGCGCAAAAGGGAAGAATTTTGCACGATAAGCTAAATCTTCAATCTTATGTCCTTGAGTAATATAGCCTTTACGGAAGCGATAGTGTGAAACCGCAATCCCTAACCAAACAATAAAACCGCACATGCCTGACATATTCAGTAGCCAGTTAAATACTTGCTCTTCACCAATAAAGGTGGTTAAGAAGCAGAGTGCAGCAATTGCTGTGGTTGCAAACAGTGCATTCATTGGCACGCCACGTGGGTCGAGTTTGCCAAAGACTTTAGGCGCACTGCCATTCTGTGCCATGTTAAACAGCATACGGGTTGAGGTATACATGCCCGAGTTACCTGCTGAAAGAATCGCAGTTAAAATCACAGCATTCATTGCACTCGCAGCAAAAGCAAAACCTGCTTTTTCATAGAGTAAGGTAAAAGGAGAAAGCGCAATATTTTCAGATGAAGCAGCTTGTAGAAGCAATGGATCATCATAGGAAATGAGTGTACCGATAATAAAAATACACACCACATAAAATAACAAGATACGCCAAAAGATTTGCTTGATGGCAATCGGAATGGTTTTTTGCGGGTCTTTAGATTCACCTGCTGCAACCCCAACCATTTCTGTACCTTGGAACGAGAATCCTGCAATCATGGCTACACCAATCAGTGCAGTTAGACCACCAACAAAGGGTGCTTCACCTTTGGACCAGTTCGCGAATGTTGTGACACCAGGCGTCATCATGATTTTAGCAATCATGAAGATACCAATGATGATAAACACAATAATGGCAAAGACTTTAACCAATGAGAAGAAGAACTCGCTTTCACCAAAGCCTTTCACTGTGAGGGCATTGATCCCGAAGACAACAGCTAAGAACAGGGCACTCCAGTAGAAACCAGGTATATCTGGGAACCAGAATTTCATAATAAATTGGACAGCAACCAATTCAAATGCAACCGTAATGGCCCAGTTGTACCAATAGTTCCAGCCGAGGGCAAAACCAAAGCCGCCTTCAACATACTTGGTGCCGTAAGTGAAAAAGGCACCTGAAGTTGGGTTATGGGTCGCAAGTTCACCTAGGCTGGTCATGAGAAAGTAAATCATCACACCAATTAAGCAGTAGGCTAACAATGCACCGCCTGGACCAGCATTTGCAATGGTTGCACCTGAGGCCAAGAATAAACCTGTACCAATAGAACCACCAATGGCGATCATATTCAGATGACGAGCTCCAAGCTTACGCTTGAGTTGAGCTGGTTGAGTCGTTTCGCTCATCGTTGTTCCTTAAGATTTCTTTTGTGCGCTAGCAAACAGCACTTTAAAGCCTTGTTGATCGGCTTTGGTTGTACATTGACCAAAACTTTGCTCAATAAGTAATGGGTAATTCAAAAAGCGATTGGCAACAATCCACAATTCACCATCTGATTTCAGATGACGGCGGGAAGTTTTGCATAAATTTTCGCTGGCATTGTAATCTGTATGAATGCCTTGATGGAATGGGGGATTACTGACGATTGCGTGCAAAAAGAGGGGTGCATCCTCAATTCCACGGACTGCTTTAATCTCAAGTTGTTCTGGTAAAAGATTATTTCTTTCAAAGGTCATTTTGGTAGAGGCGAGTGCAAAGGCATCGACATCTAAAGAAAAAATGCGGTTTTTCGGATTCAATTTGGCTAAATAGGCGCTGATTACACCAGCACCACAGCCAAAGTCTGCAATTTTGCCAGAGGTGACCTGTGAAAGGTGAGGTAATAACACGGCGGTACCCACGTCTAGGCGGTTTTGGCTAAACACACCGGGTAATGCACAAATCTGTAATTCACCTTTAGGGGTTGGTACCGTGTAATGTTGTGCCCAATCGGCCAAAGGTTTTGCGGTTACGGTCTTTTCGGTGACCAATTGCCACATTTGACAATGTCGAGCGCTGTCTAATTTGAGGCTTTTGCCAAAAGGTTGCAGTTGCTTTGCTGCACGTTCCACTCCACCTTTTTTTTCACCAACTAAAAAGATGGAAGAACCTACGGCCATACGACCGACCAGTTGGTATAGGACGTAGTTGAGTAGTTCTTTTGATTTTGGGACAAAGACGATTGCCTGATCAAAACCTGTCTCTGGCAAATCGGTGCCAAAATGTACAGGGCTTTGTTGGGCTTGAAAATATTGTAATTCGTTAAAATTCCAAGTCCAAAAATGGGTTTCAACTGTCCCTGCCAGTTCTGAACTTAATTCATCACACGGTGCATTGACCAACAGAACTGAACCAGAAAGAAATGTTTGCTGACGAAGAATAACTTCACTTCGTGGATCCATCTTATTTACTCCATAGTAAAAACGATGCCCAGACAATGCTGGGCAAGGTGCATACAGAAATGAAAACTTATTTCTTCGTTTCAGGAAGCACAATATTTAAAACCAGTGCGGCAATACCACCTGTTGCAACACCTGAACTAAAAATGTTACGGAACAATTCAGGCAGGTGCTCTAAAATTTGTGGTACTTGAGCAACGCCTAGACCTAATGCGAGTGAAATCGCAATAATGAGCAGGGCGCGACGGTCTAGATGTACTCCTGCAAGAATATTAATGCCTGATGCTGCTACAGCACCAAACATGACCATGACAGCACCGCCTAACACGGCTTGAGGAACGGCTTGAATCACGCCTGCAACCGCAGGAAGTAAACCCAAAATGACCAACAATGCGGCAATCCAGATACCGACGTAGCGGCTCGCAACGCCAGTAAGTTGAATCACACCATTGTTTTGCGCAAACACCGAGCTAGGGAAGGTATTGAAAATACCTGCGAGGAATGAGTTTGCCCCATTGACCAATACGCCGCCTTTAATGCGTTCCATCCATGTTGCACCATCGACTGGTTGGTTGGAAAGCTTAGAGGTTGCAGTAATATCACCAATCGCTTCTAAAGATGTGACCAGATAAATAAAAGCCATAGGAATAAACAAGCTCCAAGAGAAGCCAATTCCAAAGTGCATTGGTGTGGGTATTTGTACCAAAGGAGCATCTTTTAGACCTGAAAAATCGAGATGTCCCATAAAGGCTGCCAGCACATAGCCGACAATCAATGCGATTAAAATGGCTGAACTTTTGACCCAAGTAATATGAATACGGTTCAATATAATGATCAGTGCCAGCACTGTACACGACATGATTAAGTTGTCTGCATTGGCAAAGGTATTGTTTGACATGGCTTGATAGCCACCGCCCATGCTGATTAAGCCTTCCTTAATTAAAGTCAGACCAATCAACAGCACCACAATGCCTGTGACCAATGGGGTAATGAGCATTTTGACCCAAGGCAAAATACGCGAAACGCCCATCTCAATGAATGAACCTGCAATCACCACGCCAAAAATTGCCGCCATAACTGATTCTACAGGTGTGCCTGCAGCAACCATGGCAGACCCAATTCCAATAATTGGGCCAATAAAGTTAAAACTTGTGCCTTGGACAATCAGTAAACCTGCGCCAAAAGGACCCACTTTTTTACATTGTAAGAAGGTTGCTATGCCAGAAATAACCAAAGACATGGATAAAATCATGTTGGTATCTTTTTGGGATACGCCTAAAGCTAAGCAGATGAGTAAGCCCGGCGTAACAATCGGAACAATAATGGCAAGTAAGTGCTGAAAGGCAGCGAGGAAAGCAATCAGCGGCTTTGGACGGTCATTTAAACCATAGACCAAGTCAAGCTGATCTTGCGAATGGGGAGATTGATTCTGATGAGACATAAGCCAAAAGCTGTGGGCCAAGATGGCGCTATTCTAATCGAGTTACACGGCTTTACAAAACAAAATGCCGACCACTTGTGAAAAAAAATGAGCTTGTCAATAAACTGTCACTACTAAAATCTATTATTTTTCTGTATAATTTGCCCTCAAGTTTTAGACTTATCGAATTCTATGTCAGATATCAAAAATCTCCGCAATATTGCAATTATTGCCCACGTCGACCACGGTAAAACCACACTTGTCGATAAATTACTTCAACAATCAGGTGCTCTCGGTGATCGCGCAGGTGAGATTGAGCGTGTCATGGATTCGGGCGCTATCGAAAGTGAACGTGGTATTACCATTCTTGCAAAGAACACTGCAATTAAATGGACTGATGCTCGTACGAATACTGAGTATCGTATTAACATCGTCGACACCCCGGGACACGCAGACTTCGGTGGTGAAGTTGAACGTGTAATGTCGATGGTTGACTGTGTATTGTTATTGGTTGACTCACAAGAAGGTCCAATGCCACAAACTCGCTTTGTAACGCAAAAAGCGTTCGCGCGTGGTTTGAAACCAATCGTAATTATCAACAAAGTTGACAAACCAAGCGCACGTTGTGACTGGGTAATCGACCAAGTATTTGATTTATTTGATAACTTGGGTGCGACTGATGAACAGCTCGACTTCCCAGTTGTTTATGCATCTGGCTTACGTGGTGTTGCTGGTCCTTCTCCGGAAGAATTGGCTGACGACATGACCCCGTTATTCCAAACAATCGTTGACATTGTTGAACCACCAGCAGTTGATGCTGATGGTCCATTCCAAATGCAGATCTCTTCACTTGACTATAACAGCTTCGTAGGTGTTATCGGTGTGGGTCGTATTCAACGTGGTTCAATTGGTTTGAATACACCTGTAACTGTCATTGATAAAGACGGTAAGACGCGTAACGGCCGTATCTTAAAAATTATGGGTTACCACGGTCTAGAGCGTGTTGATGTTGACTCTGCTCAAGCAGGCGATATCGTATGTATCACAGGTATTGATGAACTTCATATTTCTGACACCATTTGTGATCCGAAAAATGTTGAAGCTTTACCACCATTGTCTGTAGATGAACCTACAGTGACCATGACTTTCCAAGTAAACAACTCACCGTTTGCAGGTAAAGAAGGTAAATTCGTTACTTCACGTAACATCCGTGAACGTTTAGACCGCGAATTAATTCACAACGTAGCATTACGTGTAGAAGATACTGACAGTCCAGACCGTTTCAAAGTATCTGGCCGTGGTGAACTTCACCTTTCAGTTTTAATTGAAAACATGCGTCGCGAAGGTTTCGAAATGGGCGTATCTCGCCCACAAGTAATCATCAAAGAAATTGACGGTGAAAAACAAGAACCATACGAAAACGTAACTTTTGACGTTGAAGAACAGCACCAAGGTTCTGTAATGGAACAAATGGGTAGCCGTAAAGGTGAAATGACCAATATGGAAGTTGACGGTAAAGGCCGTATCCGTATTGAAGCAACTGTGCCTTCACGTGGCTTAATTGGTTTCCGTTCAGAATTCTTGACCATGACTTCTGGTACAGGAATCATGACTTCAAGCTTCTCTCACTACGGTCCGATGAAACAAGGTACTGTTGCGAAGCGTCAAAATGGTGTGTTGATTTCTATGGTTCAAGGTACTTGCCTTGGCTATGCACTGTTCAGCTTACAAGACCGTGGTCGTCTATTCGCTAAGCCACAGTTAGAAGTTTACGAAGGTATGATCGTTGGGATTAACTCACGTTCAGACGATATGGTGGTTAACCCAACTAAAGCGAAACAGTTAACTAACGTACGTGCTTCTGGTACTGATGATGCGTTGACTCTTGTTCCTGCTGTTGAATACACACTTGAACAAGCGCTTGAGTTCATTGAAGATGATGAATTAGTTGAAGTAACACCTAAGTCAATCCGTATCCGTAAGCGCTGGTTGACTGAAAACGAACGTAAGCGTAACAAATAAGTTATTCTTATCTTCGGATGAAAAAAACCGCTGATTTTGATCAGCGGTTTTTTTTGTATAAGTTGTTCAACAAAGCGTTGTAGAAAATTTACAAAACCAAGTAAATTAGATGGAAATATATAGATTTCAATAATGTATACTTCATCACATAAATTAAAGTCAAAAAATAACTGGAGATTTCAATGAGCATTGTTCAAGAGTTTCGCGAATTTGCGGTAAAAGGCAACATGATTGATTTGGCTGTCGGTGTGATCATCGGTGGGGCATTTGGTAAGATTGTTGATTCATTGGTAAAAGACATTATCATGCCGCTGATTACTGTCATCACAGGTGGTGGTGTGGATTTCACGCAAAAATTCTTTGTTTTGGGCGATAATCCGAATAACCTACAATCCTTAGATGAGTTGACCAAAGCAGGGGTAAATGTCCTGACTTATGGTAACTTCCTTACCATTTTAATTAACTTCATCATCTTGGCATGGGTGGTGTTTTTAATGGTGAAAATGATTAACCGTATGCGTCGTAAGCAAGAAGAAGCAGCACCAGAACCAGCAGCAACACCTGAAGATATTCAATTGCTACGTGAAATACGTGATGAATTAAAAAATAAATCTTAATCGATTTATATTTTATAAACGGCACTTTCAAGTGCCGTTTTTTATGTCATTAATTGCACATTAAAGGGCTAGTTTTTGTACATTTTTCCGATTAAGATGCGCGCTGATTTTTAACTAAAAGATGAAGATCCGATGAATCGATTGTTTGTCTACGGAACCTTACGCCCAAATCAGGAAAATGCGCATATTTTAGAAGGCATTGGCGGTACATGGCAAAAAGGCTATGTAAATGGTGTGGTACACATTTTGGATTGGGGGCCAGACCAAGGATTGCCCGCAATTGTACTCGACCAAGCAGCCCCGAAAGTAGAAGGTTATTTTTTTAGTACAGACAAATTGATTGAACATTGGGCTTCGTTAGATGCCTTTGAAGGCATGCAGTATCAACGGGTCACGGTTCAAGTTGAATTGGAATCGGGCGAACGAACGGATGCTTGGATATATGCAATGAAAGCGGCTTAAACCGCTATCAAAAGGGCAGTGCCTAAAATCATATAGGCGCTGCTTTGCGGGATCATTTTAGAATGCCATACGGAATTTTATTTCAACCAAATGAAAGCCAAATTGACTTTTCACTGGACCATGCAAGACGTGCTCAGCCGCAGTAAAGACCAGTTTATCAATAACGGGCACCAATTGTCCCTTTTTCACCTCACCCAGTTCACCACCACGCTTACCCGAATTACAGGTCGAGTATTGTTTGGCAATTTTGGCAAAATCGGCACCATCTAAAATTTTCTTTTTTAACTGCTCAGCTAACTCTTTATCTTTGACCACAATATGTCGAACAATGGCTGTTTTCATTTGATCTTACCTCGCTTGATTGCTGTCGTTTTAGCTACCTGTTTCAAGGGTTGGCATTGTGGGCAGAAGACACTTGCACGTTGCCCCAGTTTTAAATTTTCCAATGTTGTTTCACAGTTCACACACATTTCACCAGCACGACCATAAGCGAGCAGGGTTTGTTGAAAGTAGCCATTTTCCCCCATTGCGTTACTATAATCTCGTAGCGTTGATCCGCCCAGTTGAATGGCGTGCTGTAAGATTCTTTTGGTTTCCTGCACCAGTTTTTCAATTTGCTGCATAGATAAACTTGAGGCCATTTGTGCTGGATGTATGCCTAAATTGAATAGGCTTTCAGTGGCATAGATGTTGCCTACACCCACCACCACATGATTATCCATGAGTGCAATTTTTATGCCGACCTGTTTGTTTTTCAGTTTTTGGCTTAAATAATCTGCATTAAATGCTTCGCTGAGAGGTTCAGGTCCTAAAGGGGCAAGCAGTTTTGCTTCAGTTTCTGCATCCCACCAAAGAATGCAACCAAAGCGACGCGGGTCGTGATAGCGCAATTGAATGTCATCAAATTGAAGAATTAAATGATCGTGTTTGCGTTTTTCTTCATGTGTTTCACACAATCTAAAACTTCCTGACATACCTAAATGCCAAAGCATCCGATCTTGTTCAAATTCCGCCAAAATATACTTAGAGCGACGCGTGAGTTTGAGTAGTTTTTGTCCTTGTAAGCGGTGCAAATCATCAGGTATCGGCCAGCGTAAACGTGGCTCAAAGACTGTAACGGATTGAATATTTTGCCCAATCAGCGGGAGCAGGCTGGTTTTGGTGGTTTCAACTTCAGGTAATTCAGGCATAAGCTTCAAAATGACGGTTCTAAGACAACAAGGCTAATATCGGGCTGAATAGGCGGGAATGCAAGCCTTTTCAAAATCTGATCGCTTTCTTTTGAGGATGGGACTTCAACAATAGATGAAAAGAGTATTTGCAGCCTCGGCATAATCTGTATAACGTGATAAGTCACGAAAATTAGAATGATGAGGCATCGCATGTCACGCTTATTTCAGCCCATTCAGTATGGTTCACTCTCTGTCAAAAATCGCATCGTAATTGCGCCAATGTGCCAATATTCAGCCAACGATCAAGGTGAGTTGAGTTATTGGCATGAGCAACAATGGGGTAACTATGCCTTATCGGGTGCGGGCTTATGTATTATTGAAGCAACAGCAGTGCAACCTGAAGGACGAATCAGTTTTGCCGATTTAGGATTGTGGAATGATCGACAACGCGATCAAATGCAGCAGTTATTGAAGAAAGTACGTTCAATCTCTCCAATGCCTTTTGCGATTCAATTGGCGCATGCAGGGCGTAAAGCATCTACGGATAAGCCTTGGTTAGGCAGAGGACAATTTACTCCAACAGAACAACATGGTTGGCAAACCGTTTCTGCCAGTGAGGTGACATTTAATCCGAAAGATATTCCTCCACATGCATTATCGACGGCTGAGCTGAAGCAGGTTCAGCAAGATTTTGCCCAAGCTGCCATTCGTGCTGTTGATGCAGGATTTGATTTAATTGAGTTACATGCAGCGCATGGTTATTTATTGCATCAATTTATGTCACCACTGGCGAATCAGCGTCAAGATGAATATGGTGGCGAGTTTGAAAATCGCATTCGGATGACCTTAGAAACTTTTCAAGCCATGCTTGATGTTGTACCTCAAGGCTACCCAATTGGTGTGCGTCTTTCGGCCCAAGATTGGTTTGATGGCGGTTGGACGGTTGAGGAATCGGTTGAATTGTCGAAACGCCTGCAACAATTGGGGGCTGCCTATATTCATGTTTCCAGTGGGGGTTTACATGTAGAGCAGGCGATTCAGATTGGTGCGAATTATCAAGTTCCGTTTGCGCAAGCTGTAAAACAAGCCATTGATATTCCAGTGATTGCAGTGGGGTTGATTACGGAAGCTCAACAAGCAGAACAGGTGTTGCAACAAGAGCAAGCCGATGCTATAGGCTTAGCACGTGCAATGTTGTACGACCCGCGTTGGCCTTGGCATGCTGCAGCAGAATTGGGTGAAACTCTGGAAATTGCACCACAATATCTGCGTTGTCAGCCGCATGGCGTGAAGCAATTATTCAAGCCATTTTCGGAATAAACCAAGGCTGAATTCATTGTTGGCGTAGAACCTTCCCGCAATCATACCGTGATGATTGCATGCTAAAGCATAGCAAGGAGGCATTTTGAAAAAGCGTTGGTATGGAGTACACATGTGGTCTTAAGTATTATTTTGCCGATTATATTGTTGGTATTGCTTGGGTTTGCCTGTGTCAAAGGTGGCTTAATCCTGTCTGAACAGATTAAAGCGCTCAGTGCCTTCGTGATCAAGATCGCATTACCTGCATTTTTATTACATGCCTTAGCCAGTCGTAATCTAAATGAGATTTGGCACCCGAGTTATTTCATTGCGTATGGTGGTGGCTCATTACTGCTGTTTGTTTGTGCCTTTGTTTTATATCGGCATTATTTCCAGCATCGCTTAACTGCTTCGGCTGTTATGGCGATGGGGGCATCGATGTCAAATACAGGATTTATTGGTACTGCAATTTTGACCATGCTGATTGGTCAACATGCGGCAATTTATATTTCTCTGACATTGATTATTGAAAATCTGCTGATTGTGGCTTTGGTGTTAATGATTGCTGAGGCAGGACTACAGCAGCAGGGCAGTTTTAAACAGGTTGCCCTTCCAACGTTGGTTAATCTGCTGAAAAACCCCGTCATTTTCGCCATTATTTTAGGGATGAGCTGTGTGTTATTGGGGCTAAAATTGCCCGCTGCCATCGATCAGATTCTAGCAATGTTGGGGAAGACGGCATCGCCACTGGCGTTGTTTGTGATTGGTGGGAGTTTGGTGGGTATAGGTCTTAAAGCTGTTGATATACAAAGCCTTGTTTTGGTTTTCTTTAAAATTATTCTAATGCCATTGACCATTTTTCTTCTGTTTTCCGTACTGCCGAATGTCAGTCAGGAAATGTTGTATGCAGGAACTTTATTGGCGGCATTGCCGATGCCCATCGCATTTGGCATATTTGGGCAGACTTATGGTTTGAATGAAAAAGCACTCACGCCTTTAATGCTCAGTACGGTACTGGGTTTTGGGGTTGTGAGTGGGCTAATTGCATTGTGGTGGGGATAGAAGTGCCGTACTTTCTAGCCAAAAAAATGCCCATCTTTAGATGGGCATTTTATATGAGCAAGTAATCAGGATAAATTAGCTTTTTTTCGCAGCTTTAGTGGATGATGCGGTTGATACTTTCGCCTGTTCAGCCATCATTTTTTCAACCACGACTAACGATTCTTGTGCTTGTGGTACATTTTCTTTGGCAAGTGCCACGAAGATTTTTTTCGCTTCAGGCAGATTTTGCGGCACGATATTGCCATTGGTAAACATATTACCTACTGCCATTAATGCAGGAATATAACCTTTCTGTGCCAAGCTTTGAATGCTGGCTAAACCTTGCTTAATCGGAGCTTCATCTTTGTTTTTGAATCCAGTGCTAATGTCATACAAGGCTTTAGCGTGAAGGGCTTGGAAATTCCCTTTTTTGATTAAAGGATCAAGCTTTTGTAATGCCAGTTTGTCCGAGGCTGGGTTATTTTCAGAAAAAAGTAACACCGCCAGATCAACTGTTGCATCGCTAAAACCTTTAGCAGAGGCTTTTTCAAAATACTGTTTTGCTTTCGCTGTATCTTGTTTTAAACCCAAAGTACCTGCTAAATAATTTTTGCCAAGTACATAGTCCGCAACGGGGTAACCTTTACTGGCAGATTGCTCGTAAAGCTGAATGGCTTTCTTTTCATTTTTGGTTGTGCCTTGCCCCATTTGGGTTAAATAACCTAAATTGTAAAGGGCTTGAGCATTGCCTGCCTTGCCAAGTTTTTCCAATGCCTGATAGGCACCCGTCATATTATTGGCTTTGACCATGGCTTCGACTTCAGTAAAAGCGGGATCTGCTGTGGCAGGTTTGCTTTCGGCAAATGCGAATTGTGTGGACATCGCGATTAAACTAGCAAGAATTATTTTTTTCATCTTTTAAAAACCTTGTAGGGCATTCACACAATTCCATCTGTGTGTCGGGTAGAGAAACAAATATATAATAAGTTGAATTGACCGAATGTAAATATAGCAATTGTGTTTTGCTTAAAATTATTGTTATTGATTTGCCAATATTCATCAGTGTTTAAATTCACTCAATTAGAGCTTGTGAACGTAACCACGCCATATACCCGATATGGGGTGGTGAATATGACAATTCATGTATCTTGACAGGCTGAGTGGAATCTTAAAGTTTACACCAAATGATATTTTCGCCATCTAAATCTACAGTAAAACTAAATTTGCTATCATCGCTTACCAATAAAGAATTCGGTGTTTTCAATAAGACTTTAAGAATCGTGCCTTCTTCGAAGACTTTCGCGGTGTGATTTTCTTTTTCTAGGGTAATTGGTTTAATCAGTTCGATGACAAATGATTCCATATTATTCTCCTCATCAATTTAGTTAATTTTATGGCAACAGTCTAACATTATTCCTTTCAGACATAGATTGCCCTACGTCTGAAATACAAAAAAATTCATGGAATAACGATGAAAAAATTCTATCGATCTTGATAAAAATCGAAACTCTATTTCACATCTTGCTGCTTTTTTAGTAATAGCCAATCTATAAGCAAGATATAGGGAGGCTGATTGATTACCAATATAATCATTATGTAAAAGAATCAATCGTTATGGACGAAAGGTCAGTGTTGGAATGTGAAACCCTAATGGATAAAAAAGTATGCGATTGATCCACAAAAAGATTGCGCAAATGAGAATTATTTGCATAAATAAATGATTACAAAAGAAAAAAGTACAAATATCTGCAAAAGTTCGTACCAGAAATTACAAAATTAGGATTAGTATTCCAAGGATATCCATTCAAACAATTCAAGGATTTTCGGGTTCAATGTTTAAATCATTTTTTCCAAATCCCAAATGGTTTTTTATTTCGGTGTTGATCTGGTCAGTACTTAATATGACGTTGTGGTACACAGGAGGAAATACATGGGGGAGTGCCATTGGATGGCCACAGGGATATACCAATGCTGAGTTACCTGTAGGCGTGAGTCGCTTTTGGTCACCTTCATTTTTATGGTTTTATGTCTGGTTCTTTATTTCAACTGCATTATTTGCTTTGTTCTGGAAGTTTTTTTCCGACAATAAATGGCAACGTTGGTCGATTTGGGGTTCTGCCTTTATTTTGTTTAACATTTGGTTTGGCGTACAGGTCAGTGTTGCAATCAATGCTTGGTATGGTCCATTTTGGGACTTAATCCAAAATATGTTGGGCAAAGGCGGTAATATTAAAGACCTATATATGGGCACCTTAACCTTTCTCTACATTGCGATGGTCGCAGTGACTTTTGCTGTGATTAATGCTTTCTTTACCAGTCACTATGTATTCCGCTGGCGTACAGCGATGAACGAATACTATACAGAACGTTGGGAAAAACTACGCCAAGTTGAAGGGGCATCACAGCGTGTGCAGGAAGACACCATGCGTTTTGCCACCATTATGGAAGATTTGGGGGTCGAGCTGATTAAAGCGATTATGATTTTGGTCGCTTTCTTGCCTATTTTATTTGATCTGTCCAAACATGTGCCCGTATTACCGATAGTGGGAGAAGTTGAGCATTCACTGGTCTGGGCATCTATTATTTGGGCAATTTTTGGTACCGTATTATTGATGGTAGTGGGGAATAAGCTGCCAGGTTTGGAATTTAATAATCAGAGAGTGGAAGCAGCATATCGTAAAGAATTGGTATATGGAGAAGATCATGTAGATCGTGCGCAGCCTGCAACCTTAGCTGAACTTTTTAGTCGCGTACGCAAAAACTATTTCCGTCTGTATTTTCATTATGCCTATTTCAACTTGGTGGCAACGTGGTACCGACAACTTGATATTTTATATAGCTTAGTGGTGCTATTTCCGTCCATTGCAGCAGGAAAAATGACCTTAGGTTTGGTCAATCAGATTGGGAATGTTTTTGATAAAGTTCGTGAATCTTTCCAATATTTAATTATGTCTTGGAAAACCATTATTGAACTGTTGTCCATTTATAAGCGTTTGAAAGCCTTTGAATCGATTTTGGATGAATAATCGAACTGTTTATCGATTGAAAAGAGCCTGCATTTTGCAGGTTTTTTTATTTTGGCAAATAAGGTAATTCTGTTCAAAAATATGAAAAGCGTTAAACTAAAAATAATGATGACAATAAATAGCAGTATATTCCTGATGAAATGTATCACTTATTTTATTTCTGTAACGTGTTTAACTGCGGTTAGTGCGAGTGTGTTAGCACAAGACATTCAAGGGATGTCCTTTTCTCATGAAGATTGGGAGCTTTATTGTAGTAATACAGGTACATGCCGTGCGGCGGGTTACCAAAATGATGATCTCAGTCAATCAGAACCTGCATCAATACTTTTGACGCGTCACGCAGGGGTGAAGCAAACGGTAAAGGCAGAATTTGCTTTAGCGAGTTTTGAAGAAGAAGAATTGCCTGTGTCTAAGGTTCGCAATATTCATTTTTTTGTGAATGGTCAGGACTTAGGGGTGGTGAGTGTGGAGGGCAATGAGCTTCCTTTGATGGGGACGCTGTCTAAGTTGCAAGTGAATGCTTTATTAGAAGTTGCAGCTCAAAATGTCAAAATTGAATTCAAAAATCAGAACGTACATTGGCAAATCTCTGATAAGGGCATGACTGCGACACTGTTAAAAATGGATGATTTCCAAAAACGGATAAATACTGTCGGCGCTTTGATTAAAAAGGGACGCAACAGTGAAGCTGGAGTTTTAGCGGCTGCTCCAAAATTCGTGGTGAAACCAGTGAAGACCGCAAATCAACCTTATCGGACTTTAGCACCAACTCAAGCACACTATCAGGCATTGTATAAAACGTTGATGTCATCGCAGCCTAAAACGGAAGATGTTGCTGAAGGTTTTTGTGAAGGGATATATACAGGTGATGGACAGGAACCACAACCAATTCAACTGTATAAACTGAGTGGACAAAAGGTATTGGCCACAACGCTGTGCTGGCGTGCCGCCTATAATGAAGGTTATGGCATGTGGGTATTAGATACTTCACTTAAAGGTCCTGCAACTTTTATTACCGAAACTGCGTCAGATTTTTCGGAGGGGCATATTTATAGTGGGCAAAAAGGACGAGGCATTGGCGACTGTTGGGCTATTGCAGAATGGGTGTGGAATGGTCAACAGTTTGTGCAAACGGTCGATCGTTGGACAGGCATGTGTAAAGGTTTAGCCGCAGGAGGCGTGTGGGAGTTAGATAAAATTGAGGCAGTGCTGAAGTAGTTGGCTGATGATCATGTATTGAAACTAGGGTGGGTTATCTGGTTTTTATCCAATTGATATAAAACAATATTTTATTAGAGTGCATTCCTGTAGAGCCTATTTAAGAAAATTGTGTTAATTGATACAACGAAAAATTGAAAAGTAGAAATTGTTTAACATTAAATATAGTTTGCTTGATCTAGTTTTCAGTAAAAAATAAAAATGAAGAATAAAATCAGTGACCTATCGTTTGTTATTTTATGTAATTTGCGATATTTTTAAATAATAAAATAATTATTGAGAACGACGACGTGAATGTAAAACAATTTATTTTCATTGGGGCGATGGGAATGACTTTACAGGGATGTAACCACATCGGTAATTTCAGTACCGATTCCATCAATAAATATGCTACACCACAAGCGTTAATTGACCAGAAAAAATTGAATGCTGCGAATGGTGATGCGAAAGAATATGTTTATGATTGGGGACAACAACAAAAAAGCACTGAAACTCAAGCGTTATATCCACGTAAGTATTTAGGCAGTTATTGTCATGCTAAAGGTGGCAAATTTGCCTTGCTGTATAAAAGTAATTTGTATTTAGTCAAAGATCAGACACAGAAAAAGCGCCTGACGGGAAACAGTAATGTGAAGCAAGGTATCGGTGCTTATGAATGTGTATTACCCAATGAGCGTTGGATTGTTTCGATTGAACCTACCGCAGAAGGAAAGTTGGAAAGTCGTCTTGCAGCGCGTGCTGTGAGTTTACAAACCCGGATGCTGAGTGCGGATGAAGCCAAGCAATGGTATAAAAATGTAGCATCAAACTCGACAGAGAAAAAAACAGCGAAGAGCACTACAACGACAAAAAATAGCAAAACCGAAATAGCCAAAGAGTCTGACAATAAAAAAGAAGCAGAGAAAAAGAAAGAAAGTAAACCTACTGTAGTAGAAACAACGCAAACTGTAACTGCCCCAGCAGTTGAAACACCGCAACAGCAGCAGCTTAAAGCTTATGTCACTGCTCGTCGTGATTTAAGCAAAGGGACCAATAAGTTAAATGCCTGTAACAATGCCCAACGTGCGTATAACTATGGAAAATTGGCAGGAACCAATGCAAATGTATACACAGATTCAGGCATGCTCGTTGCACGTTGTTTGACCAGTGTGCCTGCATACAGCACTCGTTTTTCTAACCCGAAAGGACAAGCCGATAAAATTCTGCAAAATCTTGCTAGCAACTATAACCATGCAGGTGCTAAGCGCATGTTGAAACAGGGACGATAAGTCGTTTAACGGTCAGTTAAAGTGGATCAATGGAATTGGGGCAGTCAGCAGCAGACCCAATTGAAAACGCATACCTTATTACAAAATCAAGGGGGCTATTTTTATTGGTATTGCAACAAATCATCGACCATACATCATCAATCGCCCGTGATGAAATAGCTCATCTATGGGTTGCGTTCCCAACATGTGGTCTGGAACGCAACGATCATTGTTTAAGATAAAATGTCTTAAATCTGAATAGTTGCACCGAGTGCTTTTACATATTGCGCTAACCAAGCAGGGTGTGCAGGCCAAGCAGGTGCTGTGACCAAATGTCCATCTGTCACCGCTTCTGTTACGGCAATATCGGCATAGTGACCACCTGCCAGTTTCACTTCTGCTGCACAAGCAGGATAGGCGGAACAGGTTCGGCCTTGCAGTACATTGGCCGCAGCCAGAATTTGTGCACCGTGACATACCGCAGCAATCGGTTTTTTCGAAGTGTCGAATTCTTGCACAATTTCAATGACACGGGCATTCATGCGTAAGTACTCAGGCGCGCGGCCTCCCGGAATCACCAAGCCAATATAGTCTGTGGTATTCACTGCATCAAAATCATGATTAATGGCAAAGTTGTGTCCACGCTTTTCGCTATAGGTTTGTTCCCCTTCAAAGTCATGAATTGCCGTGGCAATACTGTCCCCCGATTTTTTGTCTGGACAGACCGCATGTACGGTATAACCCAGTCCTGTCAAAAATTGAAAAGGCACCATAGTTTCGTAATCTTCGGCATAGTCACCGACCAGCATGAGAATCTGTTTAGGCATGATTTTTCTCTCTGTGTTGTTATGTTTCACCATAGCATAGCCCGATGATCAGTTTAAGTCTGGCTTTATTGTCTTTAGTCGTAATGAATTACCAGTAGGGGGATGGAAAATAAAAGACATCCAATATTATGGTGATCATCAGTTGTTTTAGACCTGAGCTGCATTAAAATGCGGGTCTGTCGTATAGCAATAACAAAGGATAATAAAGATGAGTGTGAAGCACGGGGTTTCAAAAAGTTTGTTATGGGTCGCAATCAGTTTTTCTTCAATGGCTATGGCTGCGGACATGACCAGCTATCGGGGGATGGGGACTACGAAACAAGATTTTCCGACGTTTAAAGTTTTACAAGCGGGTGGCTTTATTGCCAAGAAACCTGAAGTTTCCCGTTATGACTACAACGATGTATTTCGCATTAAAAAACCGCTTAAGTTTATGGGGCAAAGTGTGGTCGCGGTGTCGGATGAATATATGTCACAGTATGTCGGCTGTTGTGTCAGTGAAGGTTGGGGGGCTATATTAAGTAAAACTGCGGATTTAGCCGCACTGCAACAATTTGCCAAAAAGAATCAGTGTACTTTAGGCCTTATAGCAAACGATAATACGGATTATTATAGTCATATTCTAAAAAGACGTCCGCAAGCTGAATATTATGAGCTGTCTTGTCGGGAGCGAGATTTAGCGCAATATTAAATCATGTTTTATCCGACAGTAGATGCCACTCGGTGAGTTGGATTCACTCCGTATCTAATTAGAAAAATGATGAAACCCGCACAATGCGGGTTTATTTACCTTGATGGTATTTTTATAGAAAACAAGCGCCTGCGGTTGCACCAAAGAGCATGACCCAAAGAGGATGTACTTTCTTAAATAGGCTCATCACTGTCGTAATTGCAATGATGGCCATCAGTAAACTATTTTGTGCCGAAGCATCGGCAATAATCCACGCACTGACCAACACCAAGCCTACCGTAATGGGTTTTAAGGCTTTTTCAAAGCGTTCGCGTAGAGGATGGTCTTTAAACTGATTCCAGAATTTGAGTGCGAATACCGTAATCACGGATGAAGGCCCAAATTGGGCAAATGAGGTGACCAAGAGTCCAGCGGGGCCTGCTACATGCCAACCCACCAACGGAACAATCATCATATTAGGGCCGGGCGCTGCCTGTGCCATCGCAAACATGGTGCTAAATTCTGTGGCAGTTAACCAGTGATGCACTTCGACCACTTGATGTTGTATTTCAGGCAAAATGGCATTACCACCGCCAAAAGCCAGTAACGAAAGCTGAGTAAAAACGATGGCTAAAGCAATCAGAATCATGCGTTTTTTGCTCCTTTATTCAGGCTTAAAACTGTGATGTTAAGGGTAACTAAAATCAGCAAAGTCAGCAGCAAGGGAATTTTGATGACCAGCATAAATAGAAAAGTCATGCTGATGGTCAACCAAGTTAAATAACGTTTTATAATGGGACGTAGCATTTTTAATCCCATCGCAAACAACAAACCTGCGGCTGCCGCTGCCAAACCTTGAAGCATGTGTTTAACTGCGGGAATGGATTGAAATTGGGCGTACAGTTCATACAGTATAATTACAATTAAAGTGGGTGCCGAGATCAAACCCACCGCAGCACTAATTGCACCTTTAATTCCTTGAAATTGATAGCCAATTGCGACTGACATATTGATGATATTGCCACCGGGGAGCAGTTGACACACGCCCAATAAATGTGTGAATTCCTCAATGCTCAGCCATTTACGATCATCCACAATCATACGGTGTGCCAGTGGCAGTACTCCACCAAACCCCATCAGACCAAGTTTCATAAACCCCATAAATAATTCCTGATTATTGGGATGAATGTCTTGCTCCAATGTCATGACTTCAGTTTTCATTGCTGGCCTCACTTGTTCTAATGTCAAAAGTATGCGCCTGTTGCGTTATAATGAAAAATGCTATTTATGGTGTAATCCATACCTAAAAAGTATGTTTAATTTAGAAGGTGGAAGATGGATATACACAAGCTCAATGCCTTTGTGGCAGTGGTAGAAGAAAGCAATATTTCACGTGCAGCCGTTCGTTTAAATATGCAGCAGCCACCTTTGACCCGCATCATTAAAGGTCTGGAAGATGAATTGAATGTGCAACTACTGAAGCGTTTACCGCGTGGCGTAGAGGCAACTGAAGCAGGGAAAGTGTTGTATCAGGAAGCACTAACCATATTGGCGCATGCACAGGCGATTCCACAGCGCGTGAAGAACATTACCCAAGGTTTGGAAGGGCAATTGAATATTGGCTTTACCAATTCGGTTGGGTTACATCCTTTTTTACCTGCCTTGCTGCGGAGCTTCCGTGAAGCTTTTCCTGCGGTGTCGATTCATCTGGAAGAAGATGGCAGTAACTCACTGATTGATTCCATCAGCAATGATAAAAACGATATTGTATTTTTACGCAAACCCGCACCGATTGGTTTGGGGCTAAATAGCTTGCCTGTATTGGATGAGCCATTGATTGTGGCGATGCCGAATAATCATCCATTGGCAGAACAGCCAGATGCAATCCAATTGTTAGCTTTAGAGCCTTACGATTTTGTATTGTATCGCCGTTTAGCAGGGCAAGACTTATTCGACAATATTATGGCAAGTTGTTATCAGGCGGGGTTTAGTCCCAAAATTGTCCAAGAAGCCCCACGGTTAACCTCCAGTTTAAACTTGATTGCGGCAGGTATTGGTTTATCCATTGTGCCCGAAGCCATTCGAGATTTTTGGAACAAACAGATTGTGTATAAGTCGTTAAAGGCAGAGCCACCATGTATTGCCCCAATTTATGCAGTGTATAAGGACAATCCTGAAAATGTACGTTTACAGCATGTGTTGCAATTGTTGGGTAGACAGCACCATGAGATACAGAGTCATAACAACCAACGCTAAAGTCCTGTGCTACAAAGAAGCCAATCAGTTATTGGAATTCAGCAGATGTCTGTTCAGCTTGTGAAAACTCAGGGGAAATGGTCGGGTCTTGGTCGTGCGGTGTTGTTGGCAGCCACGGTTTTGGGTGCAACGCAGATGACTATGGCGAGTACGACGGTCGATCAACTGAGTGACTGTTTGGTGAAATCGACGACGGCTACCGATAAAACCGCCGTGTTACAGTGGACCTTTATGGCGTTATCGACGCATCCCGATTTAAAGCAGTACAGTCAGGTCACAGAAGATCAGAAAACCGCATTGGATAAAAACGTGGCGCAGGTGTTGCAGCGCATTTTAGTCGAGCAATGTTCGGCACAAACCAAAGCCGTGATTCAGGCAGAGGGCATACAAGCGGTTGGGGAAAGTTTTCAGCAGTTGGGGCAGATTACGGGCGAGGAAATTGTAAAGAATACCGAAGTAAAGCAGCAGTTGAATGGTTTGTTGCGTTATGTCGATTTGAATAAGATGGTGACGACGTTTTTGACGCCTGATATTTGGAATAAGTTGGGTGTGGTACGTTAATAAATTATATAAAATCCCTCTTGATGAGGGATTTTATGTTTTATTGCGCCTTAATTTATCGTAATGAACATGCTTTCCCTTCAATTTCATAACGATTAACTTTGTATTCTTGACCATCCCAGCGGAAAACGGCGAAGCAAAAGCCAGAACCATTATTCATAATATCAGGCCAACCATCTTTACCTTTGGTTTCTAGGAAAGTTGGAGTACCTCTATTTTCGAAGATTAGTTTCCATGCTCCATTTTTTTGAAGGGAGATGATGTGGTAACCAACCATTTCTCGACCATAACATATAGAGTCGGCATCTGAAATGATGGCATCTTTTAGCCCATCACCATTTAAATCTTTATATGTGGTGATTTCACCTATATCACAGTTGCCTTCCCAACCATACTTTGTCTTTTTGAAGCCAGCAGCTTTAAAGATTTGGCTAGCTTCTTTGGTAAGAACATTGGGTTTGGTTTCTGCAAAGGTGGTTGTGCTTAAAAGTGTAAGCGTAGCCAACGTAATAATAGATAGTTTCATTGTTGTCCTAAAGTTTTTAAGTTCGTTATGGATGAAGTAATAAAATTTTTTGGAGATTTTAGCGGATTTTGGGGAATTAGCTAAGTTGTGTTTTTACCTCTCCCTAGCCCTCTCCTAAAAGGAGAGGGAACTTCGCGTATCAAATTAATCACATGACAAAGTCTCCCTTTCCCAAAGGGAGATTTAGAGGGATTTAGAAATCACGCATAAAAAATGATTTACAAAGTTGGATACGTCCTAAGTCTTTGAGTTTTATGACAGAGGGCACTTTTTTGATAGTCATGTTGTTTTTAAAATCATAGACTTATAACTTAATGATATATTAAATAATATTTACAAAAATAGATGGGAATTTAATGTCAGTATATATAAATCGAGAAACAAGCTTTACCGAAAGTGAAAAATTGGTAAATGAATTAGGATCTAAATCTTTTCTAAGGTTTTGGACATGGCCAAATTTATTTAGAGATCAAGAAAACGGTAAAGAAATTTGTGATTTAATTATTGTATTTGGAAATGATATTTTATTAATTAGTGATAAAAAAATTGAATTTAATACTGAAAAAGACCTAGAGGTTGAATGGAAGAGATGGTACAAAAAGGCAATTACTAAATCATTGTCACAGACTGTAGGTGCAGAGAGATGGATACGAAAATTTCCTAATCGACTTTTCGTAGATAAAGGATGTACTAAAGCTTTCCCAATTAATTTTGATATCTCCCAAGCTAAATTTCATCACATCTTAGTTACTCATGGTTTAGAAAATGTATTAGAAAAGGCTCTAGGCTATGCAAGTTTGCAATTTACAAATGATCATGAGCTTAGCGATCATCAGCACTTTAAAATAGGATTAATTAATCAAAGCAATCCATTTGTTCATGTCTTTACAGAGAAAACATTGCAAGATTCATTAGGTCATTTTGATACAGCGAATGACTTTATAGAATATTTAAAGCTTAGAGAGATTTTTTTTCTTACGGATAAAGATGTCAGTTTAAATGCTGAAGGTGATTTAATAACTTTATGGTATGAAAGTTATGATGAAAATATAGAAAAAAGGAATATTTTTTCAAATTCAGAAATGAATAAAGATTCTATCAATTTAAATTACCCCACTTTTGATAAGTTTATTGATCGAGAAGATTTTAAATTAAGAAAAGAACTAGATACAAATAGTTATGTTTGGGATGCCTTAATTGAGTCATTTAGTTTTCATATTTTAAATGGTACATCTATAGATAACAATAATTGGACAGAAATACATGAAATTGAAGAAAAAATTAGAAATATGGCACAAGCTAATAGATTTCAAAGGCGTATTTTAGGAGATTCATTTGTTGGTATGTATTATGATTTTAAAAATAAAAGAGGCACAAGACTTTCTACAATAAGTGGGTTAGAACAAGCATATTTATTTTTCTGCTTACCAGTTGCTGTAGAATATGGAAGTATGGAGCAATATCGAGAAGTTAGAAAAATGATGCTTCATGAATACGCAGTGATTAGAAAATTAAAGCATCCTGAGATTAAGAGTCTAGTTATGATTGGTTTTGCATCTGCAAGAGATGGATCAATTTTAGATACAAGTTTTTTTGAAGAAGGTAATGATTTCGGTTATATCGATTTTTCTGATTGGTCTGAGGAAGATAATAATCAGGCCAAATATGTTCTAGCGGAATATGAAAAATATAACTTAGTAGGAAAAAATCAGATTACTGAAATGACGGCAGAAGAGTTTACACCGACCTATAAAAAAACCCGCTCTTAAGCGGGTTTTCTTTTGAAATTAGATCAGATCAACCAATCAATTTCTTCATTAATTCATTCACTTGTGCAGGGTTAGCTTTGCCTTTAGCAGCTTTCATCACTTGACCCACAAGGCCGTTAAAGGCTTTCTCTTTACCAGACTTGTATTCCTCAACCATCTTCTCGTTGGCTGCAAGCACGTCTTTAATAATCGCTTCAATCGCGCCAGTATCAGTTTCCTGCTTCAAGCCTTTTTCAGCAATAATGGCATCGGCAGTTTTGCCTTCTTCCCACATAAAGCCAAACACTTGCTTCGCAATCTTACCGTTAATGGTGTTGTCCACAATACGCGCGATCATACCACCCAATTGCTCAGCCGAAACAGTGGAATCCGCTAACTCTAAGCCTGCTTTATTTAAAGCACCCGAGAATTCGCCCATCACCCAGTTTGCCGACACTTTACCTTGAGCCGCACCGCCAGCAGCTTGAACCACCGCTTCATAAAACTCAGACATTTCACGAGTCAGTGTTAAAACGTGTGCATCGTACTCAGTCACCCCAAAGTCCGCCACGAAACGCTCACGACGTGCCGCAGGTAACTCAGGTAATGTTGCGCGTGCTGCTTCAATTTGTGCATCTGAAATAATCACAGGCAACAAGTCTGGGTCAGGGAAGTAGCGGTAATCGTTCGCTTCTTCTTTCGAACGCATTGAACGCGTTTCCATTTTTACTGGGTCGAATAGACGTGTTTCTTGGTCGATTTTACCGCCGTCTTCCAAAATTTCCATTTGGCGTTCAATTTCAACATTGATCGCTTGTTCAATGAAACGGAAAGAGTTGAGGTTTTTCAGTTCACAACGTGTACCAAATTCGTTGCCCGGACGACGTAGCGACACGTTACAGTCGGCGCGGAATGAACCTTCCGCCATGTTACCGTCAGAAATGCCCAACCAACGTACTAAAGTGTGAATCGACTTGATATACGCCACAGCTTCTTCAACCGAACGCATGTCAGGTTCAGACACGATTTCAAGTAAAGGTGTACCTGCACGGTTTAAGTCGATACCTGACATCCCTTCAAACTGGTCATGGATCGATTTACCCGCATCTTCCTCTAGGTGAGCACGTGTTACGCCAATGCGCTTCACCGTACCATCTTCAAGTTGAATGTCGATATGACCCAAGCCCACAATCGGGTTGTCCATCTGGCTAATTTGGTAGCCTTTTGGCGAATCTGGATAGAAGTAGTTTTTACGGGCAAACACAGATGCTTGGTCGATGTACGCATCAATACCCAAACCAAAACGAATCGCCAAATCCACCACTTGTTTATTTAAAACAGGTAGTACACCCGGCATTGCCAAGTCAACAAGGCTGGCTTGTGTATTTGGGTCTTGACCAAATTCGGTCGAAGAACCTGAGAAAATTTTAGATTTGGTCGCAA
This sequence comes from Acinetobacter sp. AM, assembly GCF_003105055.1. NCBI lineage: Bacteria > Pseudomonadati > Pseudomonadota > Gammaproteobacteria > Moraxellales > Moraxellaceae > Acinetobacter > Acinetobacter sp. AM. The sequence goes on from NZ_QETG01000008.1 coordinate 67,092, forward strand.
GCTGAGTGTGAATCTCAATCCCGATAACGACTTCCCAACCGTCAATCAATTTCAACTTTTGAGCTTCAGCCATTATGCATTCTCCTCAGCAATTGCTGCACGTTTGGTGTGCCAGTCCGTGTTTTGTTGGTATTGATGAACAATTGACAACAATTGTGATTCTGACCAGTAGTTACCAATCAACTGTAAACCAACAGGGAGTTGATCTTGGTCGAAGCCAACAGGAGCGTTGATGGCTGGTAAACCTGCCAAGTTCACTGCGATGGTGTAGATGTCGCCCAAATACATTTCGACTGGGTCTAACGATGCCCCAATGCGGTAAGCGGTGGTCGGTGCAGATGGTGCAGCAATCACATCCACTTGTTCAAAGGCTTTTAAGAAGTCTTGCTGAATTAAACGACGAACTTTCTGTGCTTTCACGTAGTAAGCATCGTAGTAACCCGCAGACAGCGCATAGGTTCCAATCAGGATACGACGTTGTACTTCAGCACCAAAACCTTCAGAACGAGAGCGTTTATACAGGTCTAAAATATCCGTCGGGTTTTCACAGCGGTAGCCGTAACGTACACCATCAAAACGAGAGAGGTTCGATGATGCTTCCGCAGGTGCAATCAAATAATACGTCGGAACATAAGCTTCAGTCATGTTGAGATCAATCTCAACAAGTGTTGCGCCCATCTCTTCCAACTTCTTCAATGACTCTTCAACACGTGCTTTAACTGCTGCGTCTAAACCAGCGACATTAAAGTATTGTTTAGGAATACCAATGCGTAAGCCTTTAACCGCTGTGCTGTTTAGATTTGCCACATAATCATCAACGTCTTTTTCAATAGACGTTGAGTCTTTCGCGTCATGACCTGCCATCACGTTCATGAGGTAAGCACAGTCTTCTGCCGAACGTGCCATTGGACCACCTTGATCGAGTGATGATGCATAAGCAATCATCCCGAAACGGGATACACGACCATAGGTTGGTTTTAAACCCGTTAAACCACAGAACGAAGCAGGCTGACGGATTGAACCGCCTGTATCGGTACCTGTCGCAAATGGTGCAAGGTCCGCTGCAACGGCTGCCGCAGAACCACCTGAAGAACCACCTGGTACATGACCTAAGTTCCAAGGGTTAGCTGTAGCACCGTAGAAGGAGTTCTCAGAGGTTGAACCCATGGCAAATTCGTCCATGTTCACTTTACCTAAAGTCACCAGACCTGCGGTTTTACCTTTGGCAACCACTGTTGCATCGTAAGGAGAGATAAAGTTATCCAACATCTTAGAACCCGCAGAAGTGCGAATGCCTTGAGTACAGAAAATATCTTTGTGCGCAATCGGTACACCTGTGAGCGCAGTCGCTTGACCTGCTTGACGTAAAGCATCTGCGGCATCGGCTTGAGCCAAAGCTTGTTCAGCCGTCACCGTCACATAGGATTGAACTTGGGCATCGATTTTTTCAATACGTTTTAAATAATGTGCAGTCAGTTCGCGAGAAGAGAATTGAGCTTGAGCCAAACCCTCAGCAAGTTCACGAATCGATAAGCGGTGTAAATCGGTCATGAGAAATAATTCTTTACGTTTAATTTAAAAAAAATGGTTCAACTGAGTGAAAATTATTCAATCACGCGTGGTACAAGGTACAAGCCTGCTTCGGTTGCAGGTGCAACAGCTTGATATTCTTCACGATGATTTTGTTCAGTCACCACGTCTTCACGTAACGGCTGTGGATTGTCGAAAGGGCTTTTCAATGGTTCAACACCTTCGGTGTCGATGCCTTTTAAGGTTTCCATCATGCCTAAAATTTTATTTAAACTTTGAGCATATTCAGCAGATTGCGTATCATCTAGCGACAAACGAGCAAGATTGGCGATCGCTGAAACGGTTTGAGCATTTAAATCTGCTGAATGCTGAGCATCCGATGTAGACATAACATCACCTAATCAGTATTAAAAAATTTCAAAATATCGTGCGTTATAATAAGCGATTGACTTGTTCAAAGCATCACATTTAGTTAAAGTTGCGACCTTGCGTCCATATAAAGTTAAACTGAGAACGACCCCGTGATTCTAAAACGACTAATTGGCTTGTTTTCGCCAGACCTCGCCATTGATTTAGGTACAGCAAATACACTTATTTATGCACCAGGACGAGGCATTATATTAAATGAACCAACAGTTGTGGCTATTCGTCACAGTGGTTCACACAAAATTGTTGCCGCTGTTGGTCTTGATGCGAAGCAAATGCTTGGTCGTACGCCTGCGAACATCTCTGCAATTCGCCCAATGAAAGACGGTGTAATTGCTGATTTTGAAGTGACTGAAACCATGCTAAACCAATTTATTGGTAAAGTGCATGAAAAGCGTTTATTTCCACCTGCGCCACGCGTTGTGGTGTGTGTCCCATGTAAATCAACTTTGGTTGAACGTCGTGCCATTCGTGAGGCTGTATTCAATGCAGGCGCACGTGATGTCCGTTTAATTGAAGAACCGATGGCTGCTGCAATTGGTGCAGGTTTACCTGTGGAACAAGCTTGCGGTTCAATGGTGGTAGATGTGGGTGGTGGTACAACTGAAATTGCGATTATTTCGCTGCAAGGTTGTGTCTATGCCGACTCTTTACGTGTTGGTGGAGATGTGTTTGATGAACAAATCATTAACTATGTACGTAAAGCACATGGCTGCGTGATTGGTGAAACCACAGCAGAAAACATCAAGAAAGAAGTAGGCATGGCTTTACCAGACGAAAATGGTAAAATTTTAGAAATTGAAGTTCGTGGTCGTAACTTGGCAGAAGGTGTGCCACGTGCCATTACTGTAACTTCAAACGAAATTACCCAAGCGATTTCTGATCCTTTACAAAGCATTGTTTCAGCAGTGAAATCTGCATTAGAACAAACGCCACCTGAATTATCTTCAGATATTGCAGAGCGCGGCATTGTATTGACAGGGGGTGGTGCATTGCTACGTAACCTCGACAAATTATTGGCTCAGGAAACTGGTTTACCAGTCGTAGTTGCTGAAGATCCTTTAACTTGCGTCACTCGTGGTGGTGGTAAAGTTTTAGAATTCTTTGATAATCCAAATCACGACATGTTATTCGTTGGTTAATTAAGGATTTGGCTGTGCAAACAAATTTGTTTTCTAGGCAGCCCCCATCATTTCGCTCATTTATCATTGCGGTTGTAACATGTTTGGTGGTGCTATTTTTTAACTGGCGCTTACCTCATGTGATACAGCCTGCAAGAGATGTCTTGTATGCGGCATATAATCCCATTTATGCCTTGGCAAGTTATCCTGTATTGTCCAGCGAATGGTTAACTCAGCAGACCAAGTCTGAGGCACAACTACGTCGTGAAAACACGGCCATGCAGGCGGAGTTGCTACAAGCCCAAGTGCGTTTGCAAAAGCTGTCCGAGCTTTCTGCTGAAAATACACGTTTACGTGGTTTACTCGATACGCCTTTAATTATTGATGGTCGAATGGAAATTGCTGAAGTCATTGGGACGGATGCAGATCCATTACGCCATATTATTGTGATTAACCGTGGTTCAACCAACAACTTGAAAGTTGGACAAACGGTATTGGACGATAAGGGTATTATGGGGCAAATCATCAATGTGTATCCGCACAGTAGCCGCGTCATGTTGCTTTCTGACAAAGATCATTCTTTATCAGTGCGTTTAGAGTACACAGGCATGCGTGCTATTGTTTCAGGTACAGGTGATTTAGGACATCTGAAAATGGAATACGTTCCGACCAGTGCCAATATTAAGGTGGGTGAAAAAGTGTATAGCTCAGGTTTAGGGGCGCATTTCCCAGCAGGATATTTGGTCGGTACAGTGTCTAAAGTGAGTCGACATACGACAGGTGAATTTGCACAGATTGATGTGGTTCCCGCGGCGCAGTTAGCCAGTGGTCATCATGTTGTGGTGCTGTTTTCCGATTCATTAGCGATGGAGCAGCCACATGCCAATCGCTAAGTTACGTCAAGAAAAACGTCAAGATCCGTTATTCCCAATCATCTTTTCAGTGATTGTTGCTTCTGTGCTGATGGTTTATCCATTGGCATATGCAGTTTCGGGCTGGCGTCCATTGTTTATGATGATGGTGATGCTGTTTTGGGTGCTGTGTCAGCCAACATGGTGTGGTGTCTGGTTTGCCTTCGGTACTGGTATTTTTGTTGATTTGTTGATGGATGCACCACTGGGCTTGAATGCCTTATGTTTTGTGGTGATTAGTTTTGTTACGCGGTTTTTGATTCGTGAACGCCGTGTACTGACTTTTGCCAACCTGTGGGTTATTGCAGCGCTGGCAATTCTAGCCTACCTATTTATGATGTGGGTGGCACAAATTATGGGGGGCATTCAGTTTCCCTTTGCCCGACATTGGCAACCATTACTCACCAGTGTTTTGCTGTGGCCGTTGGTTTATTTTGTACTGAAAAAATGGCGCATCTAGTTCTTGCCTCTAGTTCTCCCAGACGTCGTGAGCTGCTTCAGCAGCTCGGTCTAGAGTTCTTAATTTATAGTCCTGAGATTGATGAATCTGCGTTTGAGAATGAAACTGCAGCAGATTATGTCCAGCGTTTGGCTTGTGAAAAAGCGTCGGTAGTACAACAAAAATTTCCAAATGCCGTCATTGTTGCTGCAGACACCAGCTTAAGTGTCGATGGTGAAATTTTGGGTAAGCCAGAATCAAAAGACCATGCATTTCAAATGTGGGCAAAAATCTCGGGCAGAAAGCATGATGTATTTTCTGGGGTGTGTGTACGTACATCAGCGCAAATTTCAAGTATAGTGGTGCGTACCCAAGTCGAATTTCAAGTGCTGAGCCTGAAAGACATGGAAGACTATTGGGCAACAGGGGAACCCGAAGGGAAAGCGGGAGCTTACGCCATACAAGGGCTTGCTTCGCGTTATATTCCCCGTATTGAAGGCAGTTATACCAATGTAGTTGGTTTGCCGTTACATGAGACAGTCGAGTTATTCAAAGCCATTAAGCTATTAAATTAATGGTGAAACAAAAATTTTTATAATGTTTTGAGTCTTATTATGTCTGACGAGTTACTGATTAATGTCACACCGATGGAGTGTCGTGTGGCGTTAATTCAAAACGGTACAGTCAACGAGTTATATGTTGAACGTACTGTAAAACGGGGTTTGGTAGGAAATATTTATAAAGGCAAAGTGGTTCGTGTTTTGCCCGGTATGCAGGCAGCTTTTGTCGATATTGGTCTGTCGCGTACTGCTTTTTTACATATCAATGATATGATCTGGCCGCGGAATCAGCCGATTCCCAATGTTTTTGAGTTATTACAGCCCGGACAAATTCTGACTGTCCAAGTCATGAAAGATATGTTGGGAACCAAAGGTGCGCGGTTAAGCACAGACCTTTCTATTCCTTCGCGTTATTTGGTGCTCATGCCTTTTGGTAATCATATTGGTGTATCGCAACGAATTGAATCTGAAGGAGAACGTGAGCGCTTACGTTCTATTATTGAGAAGATCCAAGCCGAACACGAGTTACCCGGTTCAGTCATTGTACGTACTGCTGCGGAAGGCATTGATGAAGCGTCGATTGCGCAGGATATGGCGTATTTGGCAAAGTTGTGGGAATACATCCAACGTAAACAAAAAAATATTGCGGTACCTTCTCTTATTTTTGAAGAATTACCCTTACCACAACGTATTATTCGTGATTTAGCGAATGAAAATACTGTAAAAATTTCCGTTGACTCACGTGAAATTCATGCGAAATTACAGGAATTTGTGGCTGAGTTTGTGCCAAATATGCAGAGTCGTTTGATTCACTATCCTGGTGAACGTCCGATTTTTGACTTATATAATGTTGAAGAAGACATTCAGAAAGCGTTACAAACACGTGTTGCTTTAAAGTCGGGCGGTTATTTAATGATTGACCAGACCGAAGCCATGACCACAATTGATGTCAATACAGGTTCCTATGTGGGTGGCAGAACACTGGAAGATACCGTGTTTAAAACCAATATGGAGGCAACACAGGTCATTGCGCGCCAGTTACGCTTGCGTAACTTGGGCGGCATTATCATTATTGACTTTATTGACATGCAGGAAGCTCAGCATCGTGAAGAAGTGATGAATCAGTTTGAGCGCATGTTGGAACGTGACCATGCCAAGACCAAAATTACACAGGTTTCTGAGTTAGGTCTAGTCGAAATGACGCGTAAGCGTACCCGAGAGTCATTAGAACACTTGTTATGTGAATCTTGTCCGACTTGTCAGGGACGTGGTTATGTTAAAACAGCAGAGACGGTATGTTACGAAATCTTTCGAGAAATCTTACGATATACCCGAGCTTTTGAATCACAGAGTGGCTTTACTGTTGTCGCGCATCCTTCTGTGATTGATCGCTTACTTACAGCAGAAGCACCAGCTGTAGCGGATTTAGAGCATTTTATTAATCGTATGATTAAATTTCAGGTGGAAAATTTATATACGCAAGAGCAATACGATATCATTCTGAGCTGAAATTGTAACAGGATGTCGTTAAACACTTGTTACAACTGAAATTTTACTTTCGAGCTAGTTTTTTCAATACTACTCATACCAAGTAGCCAAACTAAATTTTCATTTTTGGGGAATTTGGTCTTAGCAAGAAGAGGTGTGAAATGGGCATGAGTGAAAAAATTATCAAACAAGGTATTAAGAACGTGCTAGATAATAAAAACGTACATACGGGTTATATCGTAGACGAACAAGGCAAAGAAACTCAAATTACAACTGCTATGGTTCGTTCGGTTTGTCATCAGCTACTGAAACAGTGTCGCAGTATTAAAGCTTAAGGGGCTCACATGAAGCCCCTTAATTTATTCTACTTAATTTGTGTCATCAGTTTCTGCGGTTAACTCACCGCCTTCAACTTTGGGCTTTTGACCCCAACAATACTTTCAAATCGTTGAATTTCTTCTTCCAAATGCGTTAATAAATTCTGCATTTTAGGTAGTGCAACACGGCATGCCGTCAGACCGACTTCAAGCTTATCCAAATAACTGGTCATCGTAATATTGAGCGCTTGACCATCTAAAATAATGGATGCTGGATACAATGCATCTAATTTGGCACCATTCCAATATAACGGTTCACGTGGGCCTGGTACGTTAGAGATAACCAAATTGAATGCCTGACGTTTTGGCATTAAACCTGAGGCAATATTTAAGCCTGCGGCGCCATATACAAAAGCACTATAATTCATGATTTGGTTTGAGTTCATGCGTTTAAAGCGTTCTTTTGCATTTAGGACACTACGACGAATAATCTGCAAACGTTCTAAAGGATCTTCTTTATGTGTTCCTAAATTTGCCAAAATCATGGTAATTCGATTCGATACTTCTGAATCATCATCCCGAATAGAAGCAGGAACCATGGCAATCAAAGGCTTTTTGGGCAGGGCATTTTGACTCAGTAAATATTCACGTAATGCACCAGAGCAAATCGCCAATACCACATCGTTAATCGTGACATTTAAAGATGTCGCAATATGACGCAGACGATCAAACTCAAAAGACTGGGCAGCAAAGCGGCGTGATGAACTGACACGCTGATTCAAAATACTGCTTGGTGCTTGAAAGCTGGACACATAGTCTGGATTACGCCCCATATCCTGCATAACTGTTTTGGAAAGTTCCCGCATCACGATAGGGGTTGCTTCAACCTGTTGTTTCAACCCAGTGATGATTTTTTTCATGCGGCTGACTTTCGCTTCTTTTATGCGTTTTGCACGAGGTCCTTCAACACACCACGGCGGCACAATGCTTTTGGCATGTGGATCGTGAGATAGCGATTTTTCGACCAGACGCATACCTGCAATACCGTCGACCATGGCATGGTGAATTTTAAAATACATCGCAAAACGGTTACCTTCGATTCCCTCGATGATGTAACACGTCCATAAAGGCTTAGCTCGATCAATAAGGGCGCTATGCTCTTGTGAGATATAGGTCAGTAATTCACGAATGCGTCCAGGATGGGGTAAGGCAATATGGCGAAAATGATGATCGAGATCAAACTCTTCATCTTCATCCCATAACAGACCATTTAATTTATTGTTAAATGGTGGAATAGGAATAGATTTTGAGTTACGAATATCCGCAACTAAATTCTGTAGAAAAGTTTCAGGTGCATGCTCAGGAATTTGGAAAAGGAATAATCCCCCAACGTGCATCGGTTGCTGCCGTTTTTCTAATGTTAAAAAAATAAAGTCAATGGGGTGTAAGGGGCGCATAGTATTGATTGCCTCACTGCAATTTCTGCGGTGACTCCTTTCTGAGACACCTTGTTAGAATTATAAAACTTGATTTGAGTATAGCGCTTTTTACTTAGAAAAGTTACGGCTTTATATGTCCATCAATCTGAAAAAAAGCCACTGAATAGTTCAGTGGCTTTGGCTTGACAAAATTATTTTGATAAATTACCAGCATGTAATCCGCATTCTTTATGGGTGGCTTCTTCCCACCACCAACGACCTTCACGCTCATGTTGATTGGGCAATACAGGACGCGTACATGGTTCACAGCCAATTGAAATAAAACCACGCTCATGTAGTGGATTGTATGGTACTTCCATCATACGGATATAGCTCCATACTTCAGCACTCGACCAGTTCGCCAAAGGATTGTATTTAATCAACTGTTTACCTGGGCCAGAAAAGCCAACATCAGATTGAACCACTGGAATTTCAGTGCGTGTACCAGGACTTTGGTCTTTACGCTGACCCGTAATCCAACCATCTAAAGTCGCCAGTTTTTTTCGTAAAGGTTGTACTTTACGAATACCACAGCATTCTTTATGGTCATCTTGGTAAAAACTGAATAATCCTTTTTCATTGACGAGTGCTTGGACTGCTTCAGATTCTGGGAAACAGATTTCGATATTAACATTGTAATGTTTACGCACAGTTTCAATAAATTGATAGGTTTCTGGGTGTAAACGCCCCGTGTCTAAACTAAAAACACGGAATGGTTTACCCAGATTGGCAGCCATATCAATCAGTACAACATCTTCAGCGCCAGAAAAAGAAATGGCAATTTCACCTTCTTGATTCAGTGCGAGTTCTAAAATTTCACTTGGAGATTTATCTGCATATTCAGATGCAAGTGCATCAATATGATCGACAGTAGGGATAGTAGTCATTAGAGTTCCTGGCTATAGGCTTGGAGACTTCAAAACCTATATTAAAAGATTTTGAAAATATTCTAATTGAATTGAATATTTCTACTTAGCATTAAAAAATAAATGCTTATGAAAAAAATAGATTTAAAAAACAGCAACTACTGAATCATAAGTTGATGCTATTATAGTCCAAATTTTTTTCATAGACAGTTGGGAGCATTCATGGAAGTTGTATGTCTTGATTTAGAGGGTGTGTTAGTTCCAGAAATTTGGATTAACTTTGCAAAAAAAACTGGAATTAAAGCGCTAGAAGCGACAACACGTGATATTCCTGACTACGATGTGTTGATGACACAGCGTTTAAATCTTCTTAAGCAACATAATTTAGGCTTGGATGATATTCAAGATGTGATTGCGGAAATGGGACCATTTCCAGGTGCGAAAGAATTTGTAGAATGGGTCAGTACGCATTTCCAACTGATTATTCTTTCAGACACTTTTTATGAATTTGCACATCCACTGATGAAACAATTGGGTTGGCCAACCATTTTTTGTCATAAGTTAGAAACAGATGAGCAGGGCATGATTTCTGCTTATAAATTACGTCAACCAGACCAAAAACGTCAGGCGGTTAAAGCACTTCATGGTTTGAACTTCCGTGTGATTGCCGCGGGCGATTCGTATAATGACACCACAATGTTGGGCGAAGCGGATCATGGTTTCTTGTTTGATGCGCCAGAAAATGTGATTGCTGAATTTCCACAATTCCCAGCAATCAATGGTTATGATGCATTAAAAGAAGCCATTCGTAAGGCATCTGTACGTGATATTCCTGCTTAACTCTATAAGATTAAAGCAAAAAAAGACGGACTCATAAGTCCGTCTTTTTTTAATTCTAGATTTTAGAATTTATAGCCTACATTTAAACCATACGCGATGGCATTGTTGTCAGTAAATGTTCCTGCTGCAGAGTGAGCACCAGTTACGGCATCAGCATCACCTAACCAGTAATATTTTACGCCTGCACCGATAAAGTAATTTTCAGCAGGAGAGAAACGTACACCCGTTCCTACACTCCAAAAGCCTTCTGTTGGACCCAGTGTAGTCACAGGGTTACCTGCGCCAGAGTCCCAACCTACTGATACGTTAGCTCCCCAACGATCACTAAATTTACGACCTAAACCAACAGTTGCAGAAATTTGATCATCTTTATAATCAATGAGATTAAAACCATTCGGTTTATTCGCTACAAGTCCAGCCTGTCCAAGGACTTGAGAAAGTTTGCCAAAGTTATAAGGTTGAACTTTGAAGTTTGACCAGTCTACCCAACGTACATTGGCAAATGCCACAGTATTGGCCATGATGCCTGTTTGTAAATCGACATTGACAGATTGAGGGGTGGTTAATTCTGTTTCACCACTTGAGGCATTTAATGCGGTCATGACACCATCAAGTTTTGCATTACCAGTTAAACCTGCAAGCCCAAAATGCTCATAAGCATTCATTTTATGTTTAATTTCAGCGCGATAGGTTACTGATGCTTTCAATGCAATTTCAGGAATTTGATAAGCAACACCCGCTAACCAACCAACAGACTCATCTTCACCTGTTCTAAAATCATAACCATTAAGAACGCTATAGGTTGTACCACGAAGTAAGACAGTTCCATCTACCGTTTGATATACAGCGCCAGCATATAAGTTCCAGTTATCATTCGGTTGATAACCTACTAATAAATTTAAGTTTTGAGTATCAACAACAACAGATGTACCACCTTTAAAGGGAACAGGACGATTTTCTACAAAACCACTATCCCCAGAATATTCGGCATCTGCACCATAGGGTTGGTCGTAAATCAAGCCCACAGAGAAATGATCAGTTGCTTGGATTTTCAAAGCTGCATGAGGGAAGTAATAGTCACCAGCCATGTCACCTGTATTATTATTTTCTTTGTCTTTGCCTGAAACATCTGGATCAAGTATAGAAATACCTGCTTCAAAGTAGTTCCCTGGTTGCAGAAAAGCTGCAATAGATTGACCAGAACGATCAAGGCCTGCGGCAAATGTAGAAGTAGTAGGAATAAGACAGAGTAAAATTGCTTTTTTAAGAGCTGTAAGCTTCATGGATATTTTCCCTGATATCGCTTTGTAACTAAAAGTTAAGGGAAGGTAACACAAATTAAAAAAGAGTAAATGCACTATGCCGTTTATTAATTGAACTAGCTCATACACAAAAAGTGCTTGAATAGAGTAAAAATACTAATGGTACGTGTGTATATTAATGATTTATATATAAAAAATAGAGTAATTAGTTTAATTATAGAATCATTTAAGTAAAAAATTAAATGTTTAATTTAGAAACACTTGGCTAAGTTCGGTGAAAATTGAGATTTATAAAAATGATACTTTTTGCCAAAAAAAGACCATCCAGAAGGATGGTCTTTTGAGTCAAGTAGGAATTAGAAGCGGTAGCCGAGTTTTAAACCATATGCAAGTGCATCATTGTCACTGAAAGTACCTGCCGCAGAATGAGCGCCAGTTTGAGCATCTGCATCGCCTAACCAGAAGTATTTCACACCACCAGCAATGAATGTTGCAGGTGTAGGGCTATATTGAACACCTAGACCAAGATTCCAATAACCTTCTGTTGGGCCTAGTGTCGTTACAGGGTTACCAGCACCAGAATCCCAACCGACAGATACATTACCTGCCCATTGTTCAGTCAATTTACGACCCACACCAACGTTTGCTGACCATTGATCATCAGAGTAATCAACTAAATTAAAACCATTTGGTTTATTTAATTGTGGCAGTAATTGACCAGCAGCTTGAGAAACAAGACCAAACTTATATGGTTGAATTGAGAAATCTTTCCAGTTCACCCAGCGTAGGTTAGCAAAGGCAACTGTATTGGCCATAATACCAGTTTGGAAATCTAAATTTACAGATTGAGGCGTTGTAATGTCAGTTTTACCACTGCCACCTAATGCTGCAAGTTTCTGACCGATAGCTTGCTGCGTAGCAGGATCTGTAATACCCAGAGCGCCAAACAATAATGTTGGATTTGCTGCAACCAAGTTTACAATAGGAATATTTTCATTAACTTGTGCATTATGCTCAATTTCAGAACGATATGTTAATGATGCTTTTAATGCAATTTCTGGAATTTGATAAGCGACACCTGCTAACCAGCCAAAGTCACCTGTTTCTTTAATGTCGGCATCGTAACCATTATAAAGGCTATATGCAGAACCACGTAGTTTCACATTACCTTTTACTGTTTGATAAACAGCACCACCATACAAGTTCCAATTAGCTGTAGGTTGGTAGCCTAGGATAAAGTTTAAATTTTGAGTATCTACTTCAACGGATGTGCCACCAGTAACCACATTGCCTAAACCCGCTTGTCCTAAAGTTGGGCTGCTAGCAGATGGTAGTAAGCGGTCGCTTTGTTTGGCAACGAAATTATTGTTACCAGTATATTCAGCTTCAGCACCATATGGTTGATCGTAAAGTAAACCAAAAGAGAATTGATCAGTTAATTGTAGTTTTAATGCAGCAGTAGGGAAGTAGTAGTCCCCAGCCATGTCGCTAGCATTGTTACCAGATATATCTTTCCCTGATACGTCCGGATCAAGGATTGAAATACCTGCTTCAAAATAGTTGCCTGGTTGCAAGAAGGCAGAAATAGATTGTCCTGAACGGTCAAGTGCCGCAGCAAATGCTCCAGCGGTTGGTAATGCTGCGAGAATCATTGCGGTAGTTAGCGCTTTTAATTTCATTCTTTCATCTTCCCTTGAGGTACACGATTTTTTATGTATGTTTATGTAAAATCTGGAATTATTTGGTAGATCCGACCAAAATCATATCGTTACTCCATGTGACAAAAATAGCACAATTAAAATAAGAGTAAATGCTCTAGCAGAACTGATTAGTTCAAAAAAACAACAAAATAGAGTAAAAAATCTATATTCTATCCATAGTTTTATTTTAACTAGCTGAAATATATATGTTTAATTGGAATTTAAGTGGGATTTGGAATAAAATGCAAGTGGCTATAAAATAACCAAAAATGGGTATTGTGTAATTTAATTTGCTAGAGAGGGAATATAAATCGTAAATGACCTGTAATTTATAAAAGTTCTAAGCATCTATTTTTTATATTATTTTTATAAGTTTAAAAAGATCGTATATGTGATTCATATACGATCTAGAAATACATTTAAACAGAATTAATGAACAGGTCTTGCAACATCACCATTCAATTCTTCTGGCAAGTCTAAGATTTGTAAACCTAACTCAGTCATTGCAGTTGGTTTTGCAACGACTAATGCTTTATAGCCGTCAGGTGTTGGTATGCTATTGACCACGTCCACATCTTTGTTGAGTTGTGTCGCTGGGGCAGGGGCTTCACCGTGTCCTTGAACTAAATGTAGCCAGTGTTTTGGTTTTGCTTTAAACCAGAGGCGGGCCACAATTTCTTGACCTAAGTAGCAGCCCTTATCGTAGTGAACACCTTCACGTTGATGCAAACGTAATTCTTGAGGTTGGAACGCATGTTCAGTGATCTGGCAAATCCATGCTTGACCTGTTTCAATGGCTTGCAATTGCCAAGCACTTATATCTGTTTCTGTTGCTGAAAATTCAGTATGTGTACCAACAATACTCGGAAATACTGAACCAATAGATTCCAGTTTCATCTTGGAAAATGCACCAAATTTTCGAATATGTTTGGCAAATTCTTCGCTTTGATCGAGTGTGGTAATAATTTCGAAACTTTCACTATTTACTTTTTTTAGCCACAAGCCAAAATGAATTCGACCTTTAAGATCACAAATTGCGGTATAGCGAGTTTGATTTTCAATTAGGCGTTCTACGTGAACGGTAACTTGACCTTGTAGAAATTTTTGCGCGTCTACACCATTAAGAGTGAAAGCCGTAAATGCAAGAGTACTCATGAAATGCTCACTTCAACAATTTATAGAAGAATTAATTCGCTTGATTTTCCACTATTTTGCGTGAAATTGCACATTTGCTTTACAGGAAAACATGAAAAGGAAATAGATTAAAATTTTCTTGGTTTTTTGCGAACAGGTCACAGCTATTGGATGGCCATTAATAGAGGCTATTTCTAAGAATATTGTGAGGATGGAGCGGACTTATTAGACCCCTAAATAAGTCGGCCCCAATTGAGGTTTTACCAATCGACTTTGCCGACTAAAATGTCTTTATACATTTTAAAGTCACAGATTAAGCTAAAGAAGGGCTGTTTAAATGTTGCAGGTTTGTTGTGTTCAAAGAAGAAGTGACCGACCCAAGCAAAACCATAACCCACCATAGGTAAGGCCCAAAGTAATTTGGCATTTTTCTTCATGGCTGCGGTTGCAGCAATGCCAATTACGCAGGTTGTACCTACGAAATGCAAACGACGACACGTTGAGTCTGCATGTTGTGAAAGATAAAAAGGGTAGAATTCTTTGAGCGTTTTAATACGACCATCACTGCCGACAATTTGCACCTCATGCTTATTTGTGAGTGTTGGTACAGTATTTTTAATGAGTTCCTGAGTGTTGTTTTTAATCAGTTCTTGGGTATTCTGTAACATGTAACTACTCCTTTAGTGTTTACAGGAGTCATTTTGAACAAAATACCACATCGGGTCTTGAACGATTATGCTATTTCATCAGAAGGAATCTGACCCAGTAGCGAAACCAGAAAAGAGCTGGGTATATGCTTGGGATGGCATCGTTTTATATGTCACACAAGAACACTTAAACAAATCACATGTGCATTTCCCTGCACTGTTACAAATAGGGTTAGGTGCACAATTTGCCGTAACTCTGGATCATCAGCCCCGCAGTTATCATGACATTGTTTGTATGGCACCGAATGTTAGCCATAGCACGGATTCTGAAAATCAACCTTATCTGGCAGTGTTAATAGATCCAGACCATGAATTTTATGGCTATGTACACGCCGCATTACAGGGAAAGCAGATGTGTTCATTGCCTGCGGATTGTTTACAGCCACTCAGGAGTGAGCTTATACACTTGAGATTAGGGGCATTAAATATTGAGCAAGTGAAGCGATTATTATTGCGTATTTTGCAGCTTGTATCCCCACAAGTAACTCATTTGCCGTGGGATGTCCGTATTTTAAAAGCGTGTGAATATATTAAACAGCAAGTACCACAGAATATTCCTACAGTGGCAGATGTTTCGGCTCAAGTCGGTTTATCTGAGTCACGTTTGATGCATTTATTTAGTGCTCAATTGGGTGGTTCCATGCGGCAATATATATTGTGGTTAAAAGTACGCTATGCCATTCAATTGTGGATTGAAGGTTATAGTTTAATTGACCTTGCCTTTGAAGCTGGCTTTTCGGATCAAGCACATTACACGCGAACCTTACGTCGCATGGTCGATTTTGCCCCTTCCATTTTGAAGGCCAACACGGTTTTTATTAGTGAGCCCGCTGTTCAGCCAAAGTCGCATCGCACACCAGTGTAGTAAAAGGAAACTAAAGCTCGAAAAGTCAATTTGAAGCGAGTAAATTAGCACCTGATTTAGAGATGAAGTCCGAATTATGGCAATTGCTTGGGTACTATTTACAATCATGGCTGCTTTTATGCAGGCGTGGCGTAATGCTTTTCAAAAGCAACTCAGTACCAGCGTTGATGTCTATGGCACCACCTTAGCGCGTTTTCTCTTTTCTCCAATCTTTGCTTTAAGTTACCTCGCTATTTTATATCACCAACAACCTGTCACAGCAGTTGTGAGTTTTTCAGCACATTTTTGGCTGTACATTGTGGTTGCAGGCATGAGCCAAATATACGCAACAGCCTTAATGGTAAAATTGTTTCAACAAAAGAATTATGCGATTGGCATCGGGCTAGCAAAAAGCGAAGCCATTTTGGCTGCACTCATTGGTGTCATGTTGCTACAAGAGCACTTAAGCGTTTGGGGGTGGCTTGGGGTACTGATTGGTGCAATCGCTGTATTCTTACTGAGTCAAGGAAGCAAGCGGACCAAACTTTTCGTCAAAACCTTAATGATCGGATTAGGCAGTGGGTTGTGTTTTGCCATTACCTCCCTATTGGTTCGAGAAGCCAGTTTAGAACTGGCAATGCTGCCTTTTTTGCATCGTGCAGCGTGGGTATTGTGTATTTTAATTGGCTTTCAATGTGTGATTCTGTTGTTGTACTTAAGTTTATTTAGCAGAAAAACCTTGTACCACATAGGGCAGCGGGTCGGACTGACCTTCAAAGTCAGTGTATGTAGCTTCTTGGCATCTTTAGGTTGGTTTAGTGCCATGAGTATGCAGACAGTGGCTTTGGTGAAAACCCTAGGGCAAATTGAAATTCTATTTAGTTTGTTGATTTCGGTATTTTTCTTTAAAGAGAAATTAGCTCGTTCAGATCATTTGGGGCTTTTTTTAGTCATTTTGGCAGCCATTATGGTGATTTGGGCATAATTTTAGATTTGCTGGGGTTGGTTTGGTAAAAAAACGCAAAATATACGTAAAAGTGAAATTAAAAATTGATTAAATTTTAATAAATGGAAATTAATTCCTTATATTTTTTATATTGTGGGAAATATACTTAAAAATTGTGAAAAATTCTAAATTTTAGGAAAACAATCCCAATCGAATCTGCCTACACTATATCTCAAGGGTGTGATGGGGATCGGAAAGAGTAGATTGCTACCAGTTGCGTACAACGTGAGTGTAGTACTTACCCAAAAGGTCTCGATTCGGCTTAGGACGCTATAAACCAAAAGTTTATAGGCACAAGGTTATGATTTACAAAGTCATGGTTGTTGAAGTAAACCACTGATGTTTTCCCTTGACACCCTAAAAATTTTTTAGAATAAAATCGAATAACAATATAATTTTAATAATATTTTAACCTCCCTTTTAGTTTGGCTGCTTATTCAATATTCCTCAACATAGTTACTTCATTTACAAATTCAGACGATGTTTTTTTGGCTCATTCAGTAACATGATAAGAGCAGGTTTCGAAAAATAATGTCATAAAAAGAAGAGCAGAGATGAGCCATCACAACTTAGATCAGCCATTAGATGATCAGCAACTTTTTACCCGTTTACAACAACGTTTCGAGCAGCATGTTTTAAGACATCCTCATCTCAAATGGAGTGAAGTGTTGTCCAAACTTCAAGCACAACCTAAAAAAGTTCAAAGTTTGCACTGGATGGAACAAACAGGGGGCGAGCCCGATCTTATTCAATTTGAACAAAACAGCGATGAATATTATTTTGTCGACTGTGCTGAGGAAAGTCCCAAAGGTCGCCGTAGTTTATGTTATGACGCAGAAGCCTTGGCTGCTCGAAAGCAGAATCCACCACAAGACAGTGCGCTGCGTTTGGCAGAGGTGATGGGCACTAAGCTACTCACAGAACAGCAATATTATGAATTACAGCAATTAGGGAATTTTGACCAGAAAACATCAAGTTGGGTGAGTACACCTGAGGCTATTCGGGCTTTGGGCGGAGCATTATTTTGTGACCGTCGCTATGGTCAGGTGTTTACGTATCATAACGGGGCTGAATCTTATTATGCTGCGCGAGGTTTTCGTGTCGGGTTAAAACTTTAGCTCATGACGTGACTATTCAACGTGAAGATAGAGGTGATACACATGGATATGCAATTATTAGGGCAAGTGTTGGGTTGGTCTTTGGCCCTTAATTATCTCATTTTATTGATTTGGTTTTTGGTTTTTATCAATGCCCGAACATGGATGAAAAGCTTACATGGTCGCTGGTTTAATCTAAATGATCAGACTTTTGATGCAATTCATTATGCTGCGATGGCAGTCTATAAAATTCTAATTATGGTGTTTAATTTGGTTCCGTTTATTATTTTATCCTTTCTAGATTAAATTGAGTATTCTTGTTATTACAGGAGTTGTAGTCGCTTCATTTGCATAGAAAATTGTTATGATGGAGTCAAAATAGAAAACCAATTAAAAAAATGACAGATGGACAAACTCAAACGTGTGCAGTGTGTAAAAGTCATTTCCTTATAAAGCACGGGTCTCTGGGTATATGATTCGTGATGTGATCAGCGATGAGATCAAAAAAAATGAACCAGATTGGTCATCAGACAGTTTTATTTGTCGACCCGATTTGACCCATTATCGCATCGAATATGTACATTCATTGTTGAAATCTGAAAAAGGCGAGCTGACCGATTTAGAGTGTGAAGTGATTAGCAGCATGCAACGGCATGAACTGATTACCAAAAACATCGAAACTGAATTTGATCAAAAAAAGACGCTTGGTGAGAAGCTGGCAGATAAAATGGCCAGTTTTGGCGGCAGTTGGATTTTTTTAATTTGTTTCGGCGTTTTTTTAGTGCTTTGGATTCTGTTAAATACAGTGGTGTTATGGGTACATCCCGTCGACCCGTATCCTTTTATTTTGCTGAATCTGGTATTGTTATGTTTAGCGGCGATTCAGGCACCAATTATTATGATGAGCCAAAATCGGCAGGAAGCCAAAGACCGTTTACGTTCGCAGCATGATTACCAGATTAATCTCAAAGTGGAATTAGAGATTCGACACCTGCATGAAAAAATGGATCATTTGCTGTTACATCAATGGGAAAGGCTGACACAAATTCAAGAAATTCAGTTAGATTTACTGACAGAAATGAATAAGCATCGCTAAATATTTGTCGATTTTTAATGGAGAAAGTATCACTTTGGGATAAATGAAATGACTGAAACGTAGAAAAATTGACAGCATCATGTTGGCTTGATATTTTGCCCGCTTTGTTTGTCATCCCATCTGCTCATGTCTCTAAATGACCA
This sequence comes from Acinetobacter sp. AM, assembly GCF_003105055.1. Taxonomy (NCBI): domain Bacteria; kingdom Pseudomonadati; phylum Pseudomonadota; class Gammaproteobacteria; order Moraxellales; family Moraxellaceae; genus Acinetobacter; species Acinetobacter sp. AM. Next base: position 86,057 of record NZ_QETG01000008.1, read on the forward strand.
CTTCGTTTATACCCCGCCACAAGAACCTTTGCAGATTATTTATGAAGATGCAGACTTAGTGGTGATTAATAAACCTGCGGGTTTGTTGTCGGTGCCGGGGCGTTTACCTGAACATCATGATAGTGCTTATTATCGTGTTTTAGCGCAATTTCCTGATGCGAAAATTACCCATCGTTTGGATATGGCGACCTCGGGAATTTTGATGTTTGCCAAGCATCGTGATGCCGAAGTCGCGGTCAGCAAAATGTTCCAAGCACGAACGGTGACCAAACATTATCAAGCATTGGTACAAGGTCAGATTCAGCAATCGGGAAGTGTCGAAGTTCCTTTAATTACAGATTGGGAAAATCGTCCACGTCAGATTGTGCATTTTGAATTGGGTAAAGCTGCCAAAACCTTATTTGAAATGATGGAATATCATCCAGAACAGGATATCAGCCGTGTATTGCTGACTCCGATTACAGGGCGCTCCCATCAATTACGTGTGCATATGCAATATATTGGGCATCCCATCACAGGGGATAAACTCTATCATCCTGAACCCTTTCAAAGTCCTCTAAAGCGCATGGCATTACATGCCAGTCACTTGAAGTTTGTCCAGCCATTTAGTGGTGAGTTGGTCGATATTCAGAGTTTAGCTACATTTTAAAAATGTCTCTTTTGGGGCTTAAACTGTCATAAAATCATGCTAAATTATGTTGAATTAATAAACAAAAAGCAGGGATATAACCATGAGCCGCAACTATGAATTATTTCCAGATGACGATAACGGTAATGTACTGTGGCAAATGTATGAAGATGGCAATGATCTAACCGATCTACATGAAATTGAATTCTCTATTGTTTTTACCACCCAAGATCAGGCAGAAAAATGCGCTTTGCATTTATTGCATGAAGAACAAAAAATTTCGCTGTTCCAAGAAGAAGTTAAAAATGATGGCAGTGATTTATGGGTGTTGAATGTTCATGTCAATATGATTCCTGAATATCAGGATGTTCAAGATTTAGAAGAGTGGTTCGTTAAAATTGCTGAAATGTTCCAAGGTGAATATGACGGTTGGGGCTGCCTGAGCTACCTCTATGATTATGATGACGAGTAGTGAGAGGCCAAAGTAGGGGGTGCTGTATAATTTATACTCAAGTTATACATAAGCCACCTCTGCCTGCCGTACACTATTTAAAACTAAAGAATAAAAATATAGGTGTCTCATGTCGAATACGGTTCAATTACATCGCGTGTTTAATGCACCACCAGAGCGTGTTTATCGGGCATTTACCACAGCAGATGCCTTAGTCAAATGGATGGCACCCCACGGTTTTACAGCACATGTCGATTTGCTTGAGGTGAAGCCTGAGGGCAAATATCGCATGTATTTCACTAACTTTTCTACAGGCACACGCATTGGTTTTGGTGGCACATATCACGAAGTAGTTCCGAATGAACTGTTACGCTATGTTGATCAATTTGAAGATCCAAACATGCCCGATTTAATTGAAGTCAAAGTTCAATTTAAAGCGGTCTCTGTAGGGACAGAAGTTCAAATCACGCAATCAGGCATACCTGATGTAATTCCTGTAGAAGCGTGTTATTTGGGCTGGCAAGAGTCTTTACAATTGCTGGCACTCTTGATTACACCTGAAATATCTGATGGATAAAAGGTAAGACTGTTATGCAAACGTTTAATAATTTTAAGGACAGAGAACAGAAAGCCCGAAATGCGATTTGGCAAAGCTATCTGCAAGATGTCGGGTTAGATAATCAAGTACGCTTATATGTGGAGCATCATCTGCAAGAAATTTCTCCACAGTATTGGCAGCATCATACTGGACTCACGCGCCCTGAAGCGAAGCAGGTAATTGAGTTATTATCGACCCAACGTTTTTTAGACTTTCATTCCGTTGAGGAAAATGATGATTCGATTGACTTTAGTCTGCCAGAAAATGTGACTGACTATGTGTTATGTGTCTCATTTGATGAAGATGGAAATGTTGAAGATATTAGTATGGAAAGTTAAATGAATTCTTTATTTTCGCATCGCTAAGCAAATCAATGCTGATTCAAATCAAGCGTGCCTACAGTCCTGTTACCGCAGATGATGGATTAAGAATTTTAGTGGATCGTCTATGGCCACGAGGCATTAAAAAACAAGATGCCAAGATTGATCTTTGGCCCAAAGAGATTACGCCGACCACTGTTTTAAGGCAGTCTTATCATCAAGATTTAATTGGCTGGCAAGAATTTCGAGCAAAATATTTACTTGAATTGAGGCAACATCCTGAAACCCTCGCAGAATTACGACGTTTAGTCCAACACAATAATATTAGCTTGATTACTGCGGCAAAGAATGCAACGCAAAATCATGCTGTGGTCTTGAAGCATTATTTAGAATCCCTTGAAGAAGAAACCACTTAAAATAAAATATGTTTTAATATAATATTATTTGCTTATGTGATTCATTACTGGGAATGAAGACATGTCAATAGAAACACATTGGAATCGGGTTTATACAGATAAAGCCGTGACGCAAGTGAGTTGGTTTCAGTTACATGCAAGCCAATCGATACAATTGATTCAATCTTTGAAATTGGAACCTGACGCTGCAATGATTGATGTTGGCGCTGGCGCATCTATACTTGCTGATGAGTTACTCGATTTAGGCTATCGTCATTTAACCGTATTGGATATATCCAACATGGCTTTGCAGCAGAGCCAACAGCGTTTAGGTGATCGCGCTCATTTGATTCACTGGAAGGTAGCCGACCTTTTAAGCGTGGAATTCGAACCAGAAAGCTATCAAGTTTGGCATGATCGTGCGGTATTTCATTTTTTGACCCAGCCTCAAGAGCAAAAGCGTTATATACAGCAAGTGAAAACAGCCGTACAGCCCTTAGGATACGTGATAGTAGCTACTTTTGCTGAAGATGGTCCTTTGAAATGCAGTGGATTAGAGGTTCAACGTTATAGTGTTGCACAATTACAGCAACAATTTGCTGAACCCGATTTCCGTTTCATTTCGAGTGTACAGGACGTGCATATCACACCCAATCAACAAGCTCAGAAATTTAATTATGTGGTGTTTCAAAAGCAATAATTTGCAGAAATACCCATATGGAATTTAGGGTTATTCGTAATTTTACAGTACACTAAGTTTTATTTTTTATTTTTTGAGTTTTTTATGTCTTTACCAAACTGCCCAAAATGCCAATCAGAATATACCTATCAAGATGGCGACTTATTGATTTGCCCAGAATGCTCGCACGAATGGAAAGAAGGTGAGCTGAACCAAGCAGAAGAGGTTGCTCAAATTAAGGATGCTAACGGTAATTTATTGGTTGATGGCGATACCGTGACTGTAATTAAAGATTTAAAAATTAAAGGCTCATCTTCAGTGGTTAAAGTCGGTACCAAGGTCAAGAACATTCGTTTATTGCCTGAAGCCAGCGATGGCCATGATATTGATTGCAAGGTTGACGGTATTGGGGCAATCAAACTGAAATCGGAATATGTGAAAAAAGTTTAATTGTAATGTTTTATCTCACTATGCAGAGATTGAGGATCATCTCATCCTTTTTCTTGCATCAGTGAGGTATGAAAACATGTTATAACCCAGTTTTCACTGTTTGGGTTGCACTCAGATGCCGCATATTCATTTGGAATATTCTGACAATTTAGAAAACTTTCATTCTCAATCTGTTTTAATGGGCTTAAATCAGGCTTTGTTTGCTACGGGCCATGTACAAGTTGCTACAGATATTAAAAGCCGAGCAATTTGTCAAAGTGATTATTTGATTGGTTTAGGTGAATCGAATCAAGCCTATGTACATGTCAAGGTTTCCTTGCTTTCAGGGCGAGATATAACTACAAAAACAGAAATTTCCAATCAATTACTTTTAGCTTTACAGCAGTTGCTACCCAAGCAAATGCATTTGACGGTACAACTGTGTGTGGAAATTATTGAAATGGAAGCCGCTTTTTACGGTAAAACCGTGGTTGTACCTACATCAGTGACGTGATGCCATCTTGTGTTTTTATATAGTTACTTAAGCAAAAATTAATGCTCACGCCCTAAAAATTGCATGGTTTTGGGGCGGCAGGAATCACAATGGTTCCTGCTGAGCGAATGTTTGATTAAAAATGCTCTTTTTTGTTGTCTAAAAGTCATTTATATTTCTTAGAACTTAAATAGTTTTAAGCAACAATAAGTAAAGTGAAAACAACAAGAGGAATAAAAATATGTCTGGATGGTTTGAGCTGAGTCAAGCAAAAGATGGGCAATATCGCTTTGTGCTCAAAGCGGGTAATGGGGAAGTAATTTTAACCAGTGAGCTGTACAAAGCAAAAGCCTCGGCGCACGTGGGAATAGAATCCGTTCATAAAAATAGTGCAGATGACAGTCGTTATGAGCGTTTAACCGCCAGTAATGGCAAGCCGTATTTTAATTTAAAAGCAGCCAACCATCAGGTGATTGGTACCAGTCAGTTTTACTCTTCCGAACAATCACGCGATAAGGGGATTGAGTCAGTCAAAAATAATGGCTCATCCATCACAATTAAAGATTTAACGGTGTAATGCCCAATTTATCCTGATTAAGCATGTCCATCGACATGCTTTTTTATTGGATTGAATTTGCTAAAAGCGGTGAGGAAATAAGGGTTTGGACGTCCTTTAAAATAACCGCTTTATTCTCTGAATTATTTTCGCTATAGTTTTTATAGTGTGATGAAAGTCACATGTTTTAAGGTTTGTGAAGGCTGTAGGGAGTGCACCTTCTGAGACTGTGTATAAAAGACAAAATGCCTCTGAATGTTTTTAATTTGTATGCAGATACGTTGAAGTCGTGATGCTGTCAAAATCAGAGCTTATGTTGATGATAAGTGGATACACTGTAAAGGAATGACACGATGAGCATAGAAATTTCGGGTGATGAGCAAAGTGCCCATGCCATCTTATTAATGCTGAAACAATGGGATGAAGCTGTAGCAAGCATGGATATACAAGCTTTAGCTGATCTTTGTGTCGAAGATGTAAGTTTAATTGATGTAAGTACCCATTTAACGGGTATACAAGCGTACAAACAATTGTGGAGGCGTTATCTTCCAGTGAAAGCTGGAAACATTCGTGTATATCGTGAAGGCATTAAACTTATTGCCCAGCCTGAACTCGCTGTCTTGCACTGCTTTTCAAAGGTCGATCAAATTGATGCAATTCCCAATTTAGAAGTGTTTTGGTGCCGCACCACCATATGTTTTCAGAAAGTAGAGCAAGTCTGGAAAGTGGCGCATCAGCATATTTCTATGCCAATACAACTTGAAACAGGACTGCCTATTTTACTGAGCGAAGTGAGTTAATCCTTTTAGCTTGAAACAGCCATGAGATACGAAAAGTATCTCATGGCCTTTATTTGAAACTTAAATCACTGTCGCGTCTAATTTTTCTACAATTTCATGCAATTGTTTAATACGTTTTACTTCATCCCAAAGTAATTTCGCTTCAGGATAATGCTTAGACATCATGCCTAGCCATTGTTTATAGCGACCAAGCATACCAATTTCAGTTTTGGCTGGGCCGTTAATAAAGCGAATTTGCAAAGCCAATAAATCATTCCAACTCAATAAAGCGGTATCTGAGTTTTGGCGGATACATTGGGTTAAATCGGGAGTCGTTACAGCACCACGACCTATCATCAAATCTTCACAACCCGACTCTAAGCGACATTGTTTAGCATCGGCATTGGTCCAGATTTCACCATTGGCAATCACATTAATTTTCAATGCTTCACGAATCGGTTGTAACTGATCCCAAAACGCGGGTGGGGTATAGCCATCTGCTTTGGTACGGGCATGTACCGTTACCCAAGCTGCGCCCGCATCTTCAATTGCATGAGCATTTTCCAGCATAAAGTTGCGATCCATATAGCCCAAGCGCATTTTGGCTGATACTGGAATATGCGGAGGCACAGCATCGCGCACGGCTTTGACCAACTCGTGTACCACTTCAGGTTCATCTAACAATACCGAACCGCCACGATGACGGTTCACCGTTTTGGCAGGGCAACCAAAGTTCATATCAATGGCTGGCGCACCGAGTTTAACAGCTCGAATGGCATTGGCTGCCAACATTTCAGGATCATTACCTAAAAACTGCACATGCACAGGTGTGCCCGAAGCTGTTTTCCCATCGTTGAGTAATTCAGGGCAAAACTGATGAAAAATATGATCAGGTAAAACAGAGTTGGTGACACGAATAAACTCGGTTACACACCAGTCGAAGCTGCCGACGGATGTTAAGACATCACGCATAATCGGGTCAGTTAAGCCTTCCATGGGTGCAAGGATGAGTTTCACGGTTTGAGTCACCAGTTAAATTTGAAGAACGGTGTTATACGTTTTTTTGTGCAAATTGTCTAGGCGAAGGGCTTTGAAATATTGTCGCTAGAGAGGGGGCGATGAAGGTTTTGTCACAGTGATTTTATGTTAAGGACCAAAGCTTATAAGCGTTAGCTGATAGCTTAAAATTTTCCTTGATGTTGGAGTAGACTCCAATCTTAGAATCATTGTCTTCTTGAGTAATAAAGACATTATTTTATGGAAACATTTTTCACTATCATTGCATTATTTTTGTTTTTTCTATTTATCTTTAGACATAAAAGAATCGAAACAAAGATCATTATAAATCAACCAATAGATTATGTTTGGGAGCTATTTACATGTACTTCATCTTACTCAGAGTGGAATACTTTATTTGGTCTTAATCAATTTCCCACACATGTAGGTCAACAAATTATTGTCGATTTATATGATGAAAACAAAAATGTGAAATTTCAAATGCAGCCAGAGGTAAAAAAACTTGATCAATATCATCTAGAATGGGAAGGTAAGCTCTATATCAATGGGTTGTTTAATGGTCGGCATCAGTTTGTTTTTACTAAAATTGATGCTAATACAACTCAATTCATTCAGGCTGAAGATTTTAATGGGTTACTTGTGCCTATTTTAAATTATTTTGTTATTCAACCTACGCAATTAAATTTTGAGAGAATGAATGAATCCTTCAAACAATATCTTGAAGATCATCCATTCAACAAAGACACTTATTAAAATATCCTAGATAAAAGAATCGTGGTGGTTGAGTGAATATTCGTCAATTTTCTCTAAAATATGGTCTTTCATTAGATACTTTACGTTTTTATGAAAGGCGTAAAATATTAATTCCTGATCGATTAGCAAATGGATACAGGAATTATCATGATATACATGAGCAAAAAGTTAAGTTAATTATCTGTTTAAAAAGCATTGGATTCAGTTTAGAAGAGATTAAACAGTTAATTGAACTTGAGACAAAACCGCCTTCTGAAACATGTAATGTTATTTCTAATCAACTCATTGATAAAAAAATTGAAATTATTAATCAACAAATTGAGTTGTTAGAATATGGAAAAAATACACTTCATGATATGAAAAAACATATTGAAGATAATTCTTTTGTTCAGAATAAGGAAATAATTTCAAACATGATTGAAAACTTATATCACATTACAAAAAGCACATATTAATAAAAAAGCCCGACATCCTGTCGGGCTTTTTCGTATCGGTTCGCTTGGTATAACTCCTGTCGTACCTTGCAGTCCTAGTGCGATCTTTCTTATTTTTGTTCTTTGGAACTTCCTGTTCTCTATATCCCCATCATATGAAAAATCGCAGTAGTGACATAGACGTAATGGCCCCTAATTCATGTCAGCCTGAGCGTACAGAATTGCTCAAAACTTACCCCTAGGTGTATCCGCAGAAATTGCAGATAATTTCAAGAGCAGGGGGTATCAGGGAAAAGCTGAAATATGAGCGATTTTTTGATCAACTTTATTGGCTGAAAGTAACAAATTTGCTGAATAAAATGCCGACTTGTTTCAAAGTCGGCATTTTGTGCATTTTTAACTTGGGTGATATTTTTAAATATTTGATATTAATATTAATATGCAAGTGTACTTCGTATAAGCGCTATTGTGTTAAATGGCTGTTGGATTAGATGATTTTTATATAAGAAGTTATTTTTAAAAAAATTAATACATATGTAATATTTAGTATATGAGATTATATTTCCCATTTTTTAAAAGAACTTTAACTTGATGGTTTTTAATCAAAAATATTTTTTTCAAGTAAGCTTCATTACCATGGTTATGGGTTTGGGTATGAATTTACATGCAAGTGAAGTCAGTCAAAATGAGAAAAATATTGAAAAAGTTGTTACCCAATCATTTAAGCCACTTATGGATGAGTACGGTGTAGCTGGTATGGCTATAGGTGTAATTTACAACGGTAAAAGTTATGAAAAATATTATGGTGTTCGATCTAAAGATACAAATGAAAGCGTAAATAGTCAGACACTTTTTGAGTTAGGTTCTTTAAGTAAAACTTTTACTGCTATTTCGGGAACATATGCTAATCATCAAGGTAAAATATCGTTCAACGATTATCCTAGTAAATACGTCCCTGCTTTAAAAAATTCAGAAATTAATAAGGTAAGTTTATTAGAATTATTAACGTATACAAGTGGTAATTTACCATTACAATTTCCCGATAATGTCAAAACTGATAAGCAAATATTAGAGTATTTCAAAAATTGGAAAGTAAAGAATCCTCCTGGTACTTATCGTGAATACTCAAATCCAAGTATAGGACTTTTTGGGTATCTAACTGCAAAATCGATGAATGTTCCTTTCTCTTCATTATTAGAGAAGACTGTTTTTCCTCAACTTAATTTGAAACATACATACGTCAATGTTCCAGAAGCACAAAAAATGAACTATGCTTTTGGTTATGATGAAAATAACAAGCCAATTCAGGTTAATCCTGGTCCATTGTCGGATGAGGCATATGGCGTTAAATCAACACTCCCAGATATGCTTAAGTTTGTAAATTCGAATCTTAATGTAGATACAAATAGCCCTGTTATGAAAAAAGCTATATTGGATACACACAAAGGATATTTTAAAGTTGCTGATAGCGGTATGACACAAGCACTTGGATGGGAAATGTTTTCTTATCCCACTACTTCTGAAATTCTGCAGGCTAGTAATTCAAAACAAATCTTATTGGGCTCAAATCCTGTTGTAAAAGAATTATCGCAACCAAAATCTAAAGTTTTTCATAAAACAGGTTCGACCAATGGCTTTGGGGCGTATGTTTTATTTATTCCAGAAGAAGGATTTGGATTGGTTATGTTAATGAATAAAAAGATACCAAATGTAGATCGTATTAAGGCTGCATATAATGTTTTTGAGACATTGAAAGATAATTAACGTTCTCTAAAATCAACATAATACACCTTATACGAAATGCACTATCTAAGTCATTTATAATCAATAGATTGTTGATTGGATAAAAGCCCAGTTTATATAAACTGGGCTTTTCTATTGAATTTTGATGTTCTTCGTTCGCGTAATGAAGAATGTTCTATATCTTTAATCAGCCAAACTGAAAAAATGCCTTTATCTTCCTAAAATCATTTCCAGTACAAACTTAGAACCAATAAAACCAACGGCTAAAAGGAAGAAGCCGATCAGGGTAAAGCGAATGGCTTTTTGCCCGCGCCAACCAAATTTGTAGTGCCCAATCAACAGTGAACCATAAACAAACCATGAAATAATACTGAACGCAGTTTTATGTGCTAAATGCTGAGCAAAGAAATCTTCAATGGTAAAGAAACCAAACAGTAATGCTGTGGTCAGTAAAATAAAGCCTGTTTGAATTAAATCAAACAATAACGATTCCATCGCTTGAAAAGATGGAAGCAAATTAACCCAGATACGCTTCTTTTGTTTGTTTTTTAGCTCACGGTTTTGGAACCATAAAATTACCGCTTGAATGGTTGCCATTAGCAAAACAGCATAGGCCGATAAAGACAAAATAATGTGAATATCTAGACTAACCGAATGCTGTTCAATAAATTGATCAGGTTTACTAAAGGCGAAGCCTAAAATCAGCCCTGTCGCAGCGACAGGAATACCAATTAAATTTAATGCCAGAATCGGGCGATAAGTACTAAAAATTAAACTCAGTAGTAGCATTAAACCTGAGGTAAAGGACATGAGCACAAAAACATCATAATTGACCCCAAGTGGCGTAAGCATGTCATGGCAAAGCACCCCTGCATGCAGCAGTAGCCCTAAACCCAAAATTACGCCAATAAACCAATGGTTTGGTTCACGTTTCGACATTAAATGCAGGAATAAATACCAAAAGGAGGTGGTATAGGCAATTAAAGCCAAAATGGTATAAGCCAAGGGAAGACTAATCATGTCAAACCTTTTTCAGGATGATGAATATTCATTTATATAAATTCGACTCGAACTACAGTATCCTATAGCATCTTATGCATAAATTTTCTATTTTAAGAAAGATTTTTTTGCTACTGGCTATTTTAAGCGGATTTTGCAATGTTTGATACCTTAACAGAACGACTCACGCAGAGTTTAAGAAATGTTACTGGCTCAGGGCAGCTAACCGAAGATAATATTAAAGATACGTTACGTGAAGTACGTATGGCACTTCTTGAAGCCGATGTTGCGTTACCTGTAACTCGTGAATTCATCGCGAAAGTTAAGGAAGAAGCATTAGGCCAGGAAGTGATGACGCAGTTATCCCCTGGGCAAGCCTTCGTTAAAATTGTTTATAACGAATTAACCAAAATGATGGGCGAGGCCAATGAAAGCCTTGACCTCGCAGCGAAACCTCCAGTGGTTATACTTCTTGCAGGTTTGCAAGGTGCAGGTAAAACCACCACTGCGGCAAAATTAGCGCGTTTCTTACAAGAACGCCAAAAGAAAAAAGTGGCAATGGTGTCTGCCGATGTTTACCGTCCTGCGGCAATTAAGCAGTTGCAAACGGTTGCAGGTGAAGTTGGTGCGATTTTCTTTGAATCGAATGCCAGTGAAAAGCCAATTGATATTGCTAATCGTGCGATTGAACAAGCCAAGATCCAATTTGCGGATGTCTTGATTGTCGATACTGCGGGTCGTTTACATGTCGATGATGACATGATGGACGAAATTAAAGAGTTACATGCTGCGATTAAGCCAACTGAAACTTTGTTCGTGGTTGATGCCATGACAGGTCAGGATGCGGCAAATACAGCCAAAGCCTTTAATGATGCGTTACCTTTAACGGGTGTGATCCTGACCAAGACCGATGGTGATGCGCGCGGTGGTGCAGCACTTTCGGTTCGTGCGATTACAGGTAAGCCAATCAAATTCTTGGGTATGGGCGAAAAGCTCGATGCCTTAGAGCCATTCCATCCTGAGCGTGTTGCACAACGTATTTTGGGTATGGGTGACGTACTTTCTTTAGTCGAAGAAGTTGAACGCAAAATCGACAAAGAAAAAGCCGAAAAAATGGCGAAAAAATTGCAAAAAGGCGGCAGCTTCAACTTTGAAGACATGCTGATGCAATTTGAACAAATGAACAAAATGGGCGGCATGATGGGCTTCTTGGACAAGTTGCCTGGCATGAGCAATTCAGGGATTCAAGATGCAATTGCACAAGCAAACCCTGAAAAGCAAGTGAAGAAAATGGAAGCGATTATTCAATCGATGACCATTAAAGAGCGCCGTAACCCAGACTTGATGAACCCAAGCCGTAAAAAACGTATTGCGGCAGGTTGTGGTATGGATGTGGTTGAAGTGAATAAACTCATCAAACAACATGCGCAAATGGCGAAAATGATGAAGAAGTTCGCCAATCCATCGGGCATGGCGAAAATGATGCGTTCATTGGGTGGCTTACAAAAGCAATTCGGTGGCGGTGGTGGCATGGGGCCACTCTTCGGCAACAATGATCAAAAGAAATAATTGAAGATACTTCAATAAAAAATAGGTGCTTGATGCACCTATTTTTTATGTCTTGAATTTTTAAACAAACTACAAAAGATCAATATAAAACCATAAAAGTTGTGATTAGTATTTGATCGCAAATGAATAAAAAGAAATGTAGTTATGTCGAATTGTTCCAAAACTGTTTTTATTGTGCATGGTGAGCATGCTTCACCAGAAGATCATTGGTTTTCTTGGTTGGCACAACAGGTCAAAGCTATGCACGGCGTAGCGAAATTGGTTTTTTTACCTGATGCAGATGTTCCTGAGTTCGATCTTTGGCAACAAGCATTGGATATGCAGATATCAGACCTGAATGAACACAGTATTGTGATAGCACATAGTTTGGGTTGCTTAGCTGTCGCTCATTATTTGAGTCAGCATTTAAACCATCAAAAAATGGAGGCGCTTATTTGTGTGGCAGGGTTTAAATCTGTGCCGCCACATAAGACTGAGCTTAATTCATTTATCCAACAAACTACCTTACAAAGTCGTGTGTTACACCGTCAAATTGCACATCGAATCGTATTGTTTTCCAATAACGACCCTGTTGTTCCACCTCCGCTTGCGCTGCAATTTGGACATTTTATGAATGCGCAATTGCTGGAAGTGAAACAGGCAGGGCACTTTACCCAGCAGGATGGTTTTAGTGAATTTGTACTCTTGCAGCAGATTCTTCAGCCTTTGATGCTTTCAGTTTGATGATGAATATAATGTTGTAAACCTTTTAAAAGTAAATCTGCTTCAATAATCGGGTGATAGTGCTGTAAATGTTGGGCAAACAATTCAGCATCACCACCAGTCAATACAAGCTGTCGCGGTGAATGTTGCATAACGCGTTCAATGGTACTGAGCAAACCTAATAAAATGCCATGATGCACCGCATCAATAGTATTTCGCCCCGGGCTGAGTTCTTCAAAGGCCGCATCTGGAATTTTAATGCCTTTGGTATTTTGAATCAGGGAATCTCGTTGCAAATACAAATTCGGCAGAATGTAGCCGCCTAGGTGTTGTAATCCATCCGCTAAATCAATGGTTAGGGCAGTACCACAACTAATCACACAATAATTTTGATTCGCGTGATTGGCAACTGCCAAGACTTGTAGCCAACGGTCAATTCCTAACTGCGTAGGATCATCGTAGCCACATTTTAAGCCTGCATATTCGGTATGCACTTTGGCAAAAATGACAGGCACTGCTAAACGTTTCAGAATAGTTTGAATACGTTGATTATTATCTGGGTCTAGAACCGAGGAAACCCCGACATGCTGAATATTCAAGCCTTGAAAATGTTGAATTAACCCGAGAAGTAAATCGGCAGGGGATTGTAGATGTAACTCAGCAGCATGTTCCACAACTTGGTCGTGTTGCATAATCCAATATTTGAGTCGAGTATTACCAATATCGAGCCATAAACTTTTCATTACATCATCCTATTGGGTTGCTGTACTGAGTCGTAAACGACCTTGGTAAAAACTTTGAATACCTGCTTCGGTTTCAAGTAGTACCGCACCATCGTCTTGAATGCCAATAAAGGTTCCAGCGCAATGCCCTGTACTATGTTCAAACTCGACGGCTTGTTGCTGAAAAGCGGCATAACGATTAAAACGTGCTGCTAGATTATAGCTCTGATGATCAAACCATTCTCCAGCACGGTGAATCGCCAGATAAAGTTCAGCAATCAAATCAATGCGTGAAGTGCCCTGTAGTCCTAGCTCTGTGAGTGACGTAACTTGTTGATCAATACTCGCATCCGCAACAGGGGCAAGATTGAGTCCAACACCGACAATGACTTGTTTTGGTGTGATGGGTTCAATCAAAATACCGCCCCATTTACCTTGTACGCTGTACAAATCATTGGGCCACTTAATTTGTAAGTTCAACTGCTCGAGGCTGGGCATATGTAGAATATTCAAGGCAACTTCTAAAGCTAAGCGCCCATCTATTGCTGTTCGAGTATTAAGCAATGTGCTTAAATACACGTTTCCTTCGGGTGACACCCATTGTCGTTGTCGCTGACCTCTTCCTTGAGTTTGTTGGGCACTACACACCAATGCACTTTGTATGCCTTTTTGTGCAATTTCACGCACATCATCATTGGTTGATGCGGTGGTCGGTTTGAGCATCAGGACTTCAGGAAGTTGTTGAGCCGCTTGAAGTCGTTGTTGTAGTTGGCGAGTTTCTACATCCATTTGAATCTGAGCATAGTGAAAAATATTTATGGAGTTAATCATATATTTACTGATTGGTGCAATCGCAGGATTTACCGCAGGATTATTTGGTGTGGGTGGCGGTTTAATTATTGTGCCGATCCTCTATATTGTATTTACCCAACTTCATTATGATCCATCGGTCATTATGCACATGGCATTGGGGACTTCTTTGGCGACCATTATTGTAACTTCATTCAGTTCGGTGTCTGCACATCACAAGCAAGGTGCGGTACTGTGGTCAGTGTTTCGTCACTTGGCGCCTGGCTTAATTTTAGGGTCATTCTTAGGTGCAGGAATTGCAGATTTACTGCCAGGTCAGGGCTTACAACTGATCATTGGTTTTTTTGCGCTTTGGGTGGCTTATCGCATGTTCAAAGGGGCAAAAGCTCAAGTGGATACCTCGAAGCAGCTTCCTTCGACAGCGAAACAAATGCTAGCAGGTGGTGGGATCGGAATTGCTTCCGCTATTTTTGGGATTGGCGGTGGCAGCTTAACCGTGCCTTATTTGAACCGTCATGGGGTGGTCATGCAAAAGGCGGTTGCCACATCGGCAGCTTGTGGTTTACCGATTGCTGTGGCAGGCGCTTTAGGCTTTATGTGGTTTGGTGCCAAAGCACAGGTCGATGTACCGAATACTATTGGTTATATTCATGTTTATGCATTTTTAGGTATCAGTTTGATGAGTTTTATCACAGCTAAACTTGGTGCGAAAGTTGCTCATCAATTGTCAGCTACCATGCTGAAAAGATGTTTTTCAGGATTGCTCACCACCGTAGGTCTTTATTTTATTTACCAAGGATTTTCAAAATTATTCTAAAGATTTATGATGACTTTTGCTGTTTAAATTGGCTTTTTAGACATAATATTGTCTGACAATGACATGGCGCGGAATGGTTGAAATCAGTTAAAACTGTTCCATGAGTCATGTGATGTATTGTGGATTGCATCTTATAAAAACAAGATAGGAAAAGTATGCAACAAGAAGAAATAGAGAGCCTCTCGGAACAAATTGCCAAACACATTAGTGAGCAGATCATTAGTGGCGAATTGGTCGAAGGTGAGCGAATTCAGGAATTAAGAATTGCCAAAGAACTCGATGTTAGTCGGGGTTCGGTGCGTGAAGCTTTGCTACTGTTAGAGCGTACGCATTTAATTCAGATTTTCCCGCGACGCGGTGCAATTGTTTCTGAAATGTCAGCACAACAGGTGCGGGCATTATTTGACAGTTGTGCCATGCTGTCTGGGCAAATTGTGCAACGCATTGCGGAAACGTGGCGTCAGCATGAAGCAGAGCAATTCCAACGTTTGATGGAGCAAATTCAAGAAGAATGTCGTCAGGGGCATACTGAAAAGTTTTATGATTTAATTTTTCAATATTTGGCGCGACAGCAAGATATGGTGGCAAATCCGTACTTGATGAATTTCTATCAGGAGCTGTTACCTTCCATGCGCCGTAGTTACTTCTTAACCCTAAATACTTCGCGTAGAGAGTTACAAGAGTCGTTTGAGTTGTTTAAACTGGTGAGTGATGCAATTTTAATCCGAAAATCACAACAAGCCACTTTATTTATGGACGATTTTTGTCGACACTTGCGTAACTTGGTGTTGGAATCTCTAACACGCATGAAACAAATCGAATTAGCATGGGCGCGTCGTTCACGACGTTAGCAGGACATTATGCGTTTAAGCAGTTTAAAACTTTCAGGCTTCAAATCTTTTGCCGATAGCACGACTTTACAATTCAAAGCCAACCGCAGTGCGGTGGTGGGACCGAACGGCTGTGGTAAATCCAATGTGATTGATGCCATTCGCTGGGTGATGGGTGAATCCAATGCGCGCCAACTCCGTGGCGGCAGCATGCAGGATGTCATTTTCACAGGGACAGCCAAGCGTAAACCTGTGGGCGTTGCTAGTGTCGAACTCCGTTTTGAAAATACTTATGGCAAATTGGGTGGCGCTTATAATGCCTATAATGAATTGGCGGTTCGCCGTCAGGTCAATCGAGATGGCAAGTCTGAATATTTTTTAAACGGGACCAAATGTCGTCGTCGAGATATTACCGATATTTTCTTGGGAACAGGTTTAGGTCCGCGTTCGTATGCCATTATTGAACAAGGCATGATTAACCGTCTGATTGATGCCAAACCAGAAGAAATGCGGGTGTTTCTTGAAGAGGCGGCTGGTGTATCTCGTTATCAGGCGCGCCGTCGTGAGACCTTATTACACTTAGATCACACCACCCAAAATTTATCTCGTTTAGATGATATTGCCCAAGAGCTCAAATCTCAGTTAAAAACTTTAAAGCGTCAGTCTGAAACTGCAATTCAATATAAAGCATTAGAAAAAACCATTCGTACCATTAAAGTGGAAGTGCTGTCTTTCCAATGCGAACAAAGCAGTCGTTTGCAGCAGGAATATACGGTGCAAATGAATGAATTGGGTGATCAGTTTAAATTGGTACGTTCAGATTTAACCACTTTGGAACATGATTTAAGTTCGACCAGTGAGTTATTTCAGCGCCTGATTCAACAATCGACGCCATTGCAAAATGAATGGCAGCAAGCTGAGAAAAAACTGGCTGAGCTGAAAGTGACTTTAGAGCAAAAGCAGTCACTTTTTCAACAAAATACCTCAACGTTGGCGCAACTCGAACAGCAAAAGGCACAAACCAAAGAGCGTTTGCAACTGATTGAATTACAGCTTGAAACCTTACTGCAACAACAGGAAGATCAAACTGAACAATTGCAGCAACAAGACGTTTTAAATCAGCAACAAAGTCAAAGTTATCAAGATTTAAAAGCACAACAGCAGCAAGTGCAGCAGCAGTTTGAGCAGCTCAAAGCACAAGTGGAAAAGCAGCAACAGCAGAAAATGCAAATGCTGGCACAGTCTGAGCAATTAACTAAAAATATGGTACGCATAGAACAACAAAAACAAACTTTGCAACAGCAAGCCGCTCAGATTCAAAACCAAACTCAGCATGAAGATATGCAACAACTGGAGCAAGATAAACAATTGCTTCAGACCCAGATTGAACAATCCGAGCAAATGATTCAGCAGCAGCGTCTACAGTTAGAACAATTACAGGAACAATCTGCTCTGCAAAAGAGTCAGGTGCTGCAATTAAAATCTGAGATGCAGGTGTTGCAGTCTGAACAGAAAAACTTAACCCAACTTTTGGTCAAGCAAAGTCCTGAATCACACAATGCCAATGTGCAATTGATGCAGACCTTGAAGCTGACAGAACAGGGCAAACCGCATGCCCAATTGATCGAGAAATTCCTTGCCAAGTGGCTGTCGGCTGAAGTGCTAGATGCAGAGACGGAATTTCAAGCGAGCATTGCGCGTCAGCTTAAAATGAGCGTCGGTCGCAGTAAACTTGCAGTGGCTGAATTGCCATGTCTGGCAGATTGGATTGCCTCTGCACAGCATTCATTGTGGAATCAGGTTGCTATTGCAACGACACTAAGTGAAGCTCTGTCTTATCAATCTCAGCTTCAGCATGGGCAGTCCATCTTAAGTTTAGATGGCTATCAGGTTGCGGCGGATTGGGTCATTGGCTTGCTTTATGATGAAAGTAGCCAAGCCGGGCAAGGTGCACTGAGCCATCGGATTCGTTTAGAAAGCATTGAAATTGAGCTGAATAATTTACAGGCACAGTATGAGCTGGCGGATCAGCAATTACCGAGTCTACAACAACAGATTCAGCAGCTTCAAATGCAGTTAAAAGAACAGCAAGTATTACTGAAACAGCAGCAACAGTCTTTACAACAGTTGGATGTAAATATTGCCAAGTTACAGAGTAGTGCACAGGCTTTTGCCATTCAGCAACAACAATTGCGTGACCAGTTGCAACAGTTGGATGAGCAGCTTGAAGAAGATGCCATGCAAAAGGATGATCTGGAAATTGATTTGCATGCACTGACTTTAAAGCTGGAACAAGTTTTACCACACTATAAAACTACGCAATTCCAACTGGATGAATTGACAGAACAATTAGAGTTGGCACAGCAACAAAGTTTACAGTCGCAACAAGAGCTGGAAGTGTTGCGCCGTCAAAACTCACAGACCCAACAGCAAATTGAACTGTTGGAAAAAGATAGCTCTTTCCTGAAAACTCAAAATCTGCAAATTGGTCAGCAGATGGAGCAGGCAAAGAAGTTTGTTGATCCAGTTCAGTTAGAACTTCCGAGTTTGGAGTCACAATTTGCCGAGCAATCTCAGCAAACCGAGAAATTACAAAAAACATGGCATGCATGGCAGCTTGAGTTGAACAGTGTGCAACAAAAGCAACAGCAAGTGACCGAGCAGCGCCATCAACAGCAACAACAAGATGAACGTTTACGGACTGAACTGGAAGAAAAGCGTTTGTCATGGCAAGCAGCCAAGTCTGACTTTCAACACTATTCTGAACAGTTGAAAGCGATGGACAGTGAATTAATCACGGGCTTAAACATTGATTTAGTTGCACATCAGGCCCAATTGGAAAAAGCTCAACAACAATTTGCTAAATTGGGCGCAGTCAATTTAGCGGCTTCGGAAGAATATGAGGAAGTGTCCAAGCGCTTTGATGAACTGAGTCATCAAATTGAAGACTTAGAAAAAACAGTTGCACAACTGCAAGCTGCAATGAAAAGTATTGATCAGGAAACACGTAAGTTATTTATGACCACGTTTGATCAGGTGAATGCTGAGTTGCAGGAATTATTTCCAAAAGTTTTTAATGGCGGCGAAGCTTGCCTCACTTTAGAAGATGATTGGCAATCTGGGGTTAAACTCATGGCACGTCCACCAGGTAAGCGTAACAGTTCCTTGGCATTGTTGTCTGGAGGAGAGAAGGCGCTGACTGCATTGGCATTGGTTTTTGCCATCTTCCGTTTAAATCCAGCACCGTTCTGCGTATTGGATGAAGTTGATGCCCCTTTGGATGATGCCAATGTTGGTCGTTTTTGTAATTTGGTAAAAGAGCTTTCTGAACAAGTGCAATTCATTTACATTACACATAACAAGCTAGCAATGACGATGGCAACTGATTTATTGGGGGTAACGATGCCAGAGCCCGGGACATCAAAACTTGTTAGCGTAAATTTGGAACAGGCAAAAGAATACGGTTTAGTCGCGGAGTCATAATATGGAAGTCACAACAATAGTCGGTATTGTTATTGCCGTTATCATTATTTTAATCGGTTTTCGCATGTTGTTTAAAAAAAATGCGAATGCAACACCTTCACTTGAGAGCGAATTGCAGGTGAACTCAGATAGTCAGCTTCCAATTATTCCGCGTCATGTACGTGATCAATTGCAGACCTCAACAGAAGGAACAGAACGCGTTGAGCCAACGCTGAATGATGCTGAAGTGGTTGCAGATCTCACAGAAAAGCATGACCCTAAAGTTGCCACAGAAAAACAACAAGCTACAGATTCAGTCGTCAATACAGATGCCAAAACCACGACAGAAGCAACACAAACAGAGACTGTGGTTGAGGCAAAGGTGACAGCCAAAGTAGAAGAAACTGCACCAGTGGCGAATGCAGATGAAGGTTTACATTTAAATGCACATCATATTGAAAAAGCAGAAATTGTTGAATTTAACGAAGAAAGTAGCATTTTAGATGAACATTTACACGAACAACAACGTGTCGATGAAGAAAGTGTTTTACAAACGGCAGAAGAATTTATTGTTTTCAATATTTATCCAGAACGCCGTGTATTGACGGGCGACAAGACTTTAAAAGTGTTGCTTAAATACGGTCTTCGTTATGGTGAAATGGCATGTTTCCATCGTTATGATGAAGAACATGAAAAGCTTTCATTTTCTGTTTTACAAATTACCGATGAGGGGCCTGCTGGATTTGACTTAGAAACTTTAGCCAATGAGCAAGTCAAAGGTTTGGCATTTTTCTTGGCGTTACCACATCATGATGTGCAAAATGCGTTTGATACCATGGTCAGTATTTCCAACCTGATTGCACGTGAAATTGATGGCACGATTTATGATCAAAATCAGCAGGAAATGACCGCGCAATTGCGTGAATTTTGGCGTCATCAAGCCATTGATTATCGTTCTGGTCAACAAGCAACGGTATAATCAAATTTAAAATGAGAGTCTGACTTTTATAATAGTTGGACAAGATTGTTGAAGGGCGGAGAAACCGCCCTTTTTTATGGTGAAACTATGACTCAGCAAAACACTGTTGTCGCACAAATGCGTCAACTGATTCAGATTCTGGCACAGCATAATCATGCCTATTATGTGATGGATCAGCCCACCATTGCCGACAGTGAGTATGACCAGTTATTTCACCAACTGAAGGCATTAGAACAACAATATCCAGAATGGGTTCAGACCGATACCCCGACCAATAAAGTCGGTGCTAAACCATTGGCAAAATTTGAATCGGTGACACATGTTGTGCCGATGCTGTCGTTGGGCAATGTGTTTAATCAAGAAGAACTATTTGCTTTCGCACGACGCATTGAAGAACGTTTACCGAATCAGAAGATTGAATACGATGTCGAATTAAAGTTCGATGGTTTGGCAATTTCATTGTGGTATGAAAATGGGGTGCTCGTTCGTGGCGTAACTCGTGGTGATGGCGAAACGGGTGAAGATATTACCCAGAATGTTAAAACCATTCGTAACTTACCGAAAGTTTTAACGCATGCCTCTGGTATGGTTCCGACGTTACTGGAAGTCCGTGGCGAAGTGCTCATGCCAAAGTCTGGTTTTGAAAAGTTAAATGCTGAAAATGAAGCCAAAGGTGAAAAAACCTTTGCCAACCCACGTAATGCTGCGGCAGGTAGTTTAAGACAGTTAGATCCGAATGTGGCTGCTGCACGTCCACTGGCGTTTTATGCCTATGGTATTGCGCAGTGTGAACCGAATCATGGCTTAGCCACCATGTCTGCAAGTTTAGATTGGTTGACTGGGTTTGGCTTTGCCGTCGGTGAGCGACATTTCGTTTGTGACAGTATCCAAGCAGTGCAACAGGCTTATGAAAAAATCAATGCCGAACGACCTGAATTAAGCGTTGAAATTGACGGGATGGTGGTTAAGGTTAACGATTTAAAACAACAACAGCAGTTGGGTTTTTTAAGTCGAGAACCCCGTTGGGCAACGGCTTATAAATTTCCTGCGGTGGCTGCGCTTACAACGGTTGAAAATATTGACTGGCAAGTGGGACGAACAGGGACGCTAACCCCAGTTGCACGTTTGAACCCAGTCGCTGTGGGAGGGGTTACAGTTTCCAATGTGACCTTACATAATATTGGAGAAATTCATCGTCTAGATGTCCGTATTGGCGATACGGTCAGTGTCTATCGTAGTGGTGATGTCATTCCAAAGGTGGAAAAAGTCTGGCCCGAATTCCGTCCAAATGATACTCAGGAAGTGCATTTACCAGAACAATGTCCTGTCTGTGAATCACCTGTAGTGATGCCTGAAGGTGAAGCTTTAGCGCGTTGCTCGGGCGGATTATATTGTTCTGCACAACGGATTGAGGCAATTCGCCACTTTGTATCACGTAAGGCTCTGGACATTGAAGGTTTGGGGGATCGTTGGGTAGAATCTTTATTACATTTGGATTTACTTCAAGATGTCGCAGACATTTACCACTTACATGAACATCGAGAGAAATTGCTCACCATTGAAAAAATGGGTGAGAAGTCAGTGCAAAACCTGATTGATTCGATCGAAAATAGTAAAAAAACCACGTTGGCTGCATTTATTTATGCCCTTGGTATTCGCGGAGTAGGTGAAACAACAGCACGAATGTTGGCCAATACCTTCCAAACCCTTGATGCACTACGGGTAGCTGATATTGAGGCTTTAAAGAAAACGCCAGATGTTGGTGATATTACGGCAGAGTGGATTGTCGATTTCTTCCAAGCACCCCATAACCTTGAAGTTTTGGATCGATTGTTGGCTGCGGGTATTCATTGGGATGCACCTGTCGCTCCAACACGCCAACCTTTTAACGGTGAAAGCTGGGTGATTACGGGTACGCTCAGCCAAATGGGGCGTGATGATGCAACCCAGATGTTACAAGCATTGGGTGCGCGTGTTAGTGGCAGTGTTTCAAGCAAAACTAAATGCTTGGTCGCAGGCGAAAAAGCTGGCTCCAAATTAGAAAAAGCTGAAAAGCTCGGTATTCATGTGATGAATGAAAGCGAGTTTATTCAACTGATGCAAGATTATGGTCAGTTAGAGGCTTAGATTTTTGATTTGGATCAAAAATATACTGTTCAGATAATAGCGTTTAGTTAAAGCACGACTAAAACGACTTTTAATGATGAGGGGGTCGCAGCGGAGTCTTATCGTATTAGCATCAAATGCTTGAAGTTCGTAGGTTACTTTGGATTAGCCCAAAGTAACCAAAGGCATTAGTCATCAGCAAAACGCGTTCATTGTTATCAATGAATAAAATTGTCGCAGAAACATTTTTTTCGAATGTAGTGTTGTCTCGAACAGTTGCTGATGACATTTTGTGTCTCATATGCCCTCATCAATTTAGAAAAGGTGTAATGCTCGTCAGCCATGAAATTGACTAGCATTATGCCTTTTATTTATTTTTAAGGAATATATTGTTTGATCAGACCATCGTTGAGCAATTGTTGAAAGTGCTCAATCAAGCTTTCTTTGACATCGCGATACTGTAAACCTAATTCTTTTTGGCTCTTGCTCGCATCAAAATAAATAGGGTAACCCATATTCAGTTCAACAAATTCACGGCTAAAACCAATGAACGGACCAATCACTTTAAAGGCCGCTTTTGGCAGTTCATTGCGTGGAAATGGAAACTTCCAACCAAAATGAGCTTTAAGTAATTGACCAATTTCAAGCAAACTCAAAGTATCGCCACTGACGATGTAACGGCCTGTTGCTTTTGGGTTAAATGCCGCCTGTAGGTGTGCTTCGGCGACATCTTGAACATCGACCACACCATTCCACATGGGTGGAACACCAGCGAGAGTTAAGCCATTGGTAAATTGTTGTAAGACCTCAATTGAACCTGACTGCGTATTTGGCGTTAATGAATGACCAAAGACCAACGCTGGGTTAATGCAAATCAATTGCCAACGGTTTTGTGCATCTGCCATTTCCCAAGCTTTACGTTCAGCCATCACTTTAGAATATGGATAAGGCTGATGGGTCTCTGAGCTGCTGGTATTCCAGTGACTTTCATCAAAAGTATTATGATCAGTTTTTAAAATATCCACGGCATCGCCATAGGTCGATGCAATGCTCGAAGTGAGAATGACGCGTTTGACTGACTCAGTTTCATTCACGGTGTTTAAAACATTTTCTGTACCTAAAACAGCAGGTTCAATGATGTCTTTCACTGCATCTTTATAGTTGGTAACGACAAAAGGTGACGCCATATGAAACACAATTTCACAGCCCTGCATGGCATCTCTAAATGAATTTGGTTCGAGCAAATTCGCTTTAAATAGTTTGAGTGTTCCTGTGCTGCTTTCTGCAATTTTAGATAAATGCGCGAAGCTTTGAGTTTTGTTCAGGTCACGGACAGTGGCATGTACGGTATAGCCTTGGGTTAATAATTTTTGAATTACCCAACTGGCAATATAACCCGAGGCACCTGTGACCAGTACAGGTGCTTGTGTTGCTAAGTTTGTCATAGATCAACCATTGTTGTTTTAAGTATTGGCATAGTGTAAGCGCGAATGTGATTAAAGTCTTTGCTTATGGGAAACAGGTATCTAACTTATGCGTCATTTCAACGTAGATGTTGATGCACGTTATAAAACCAAGTTGGTCGAGGTAAAGACGACTTGATTATCCCATATAGACAACGTGATCAATAAAAAATGTTGGGCGGTGTGTTTAACGCTTACTCTGCAACAGTGGGGACTTGAAACTCTAAATTGAGAGTAACTTTTTATTTTTAATAATAAAAAAATGATGGTGTGATAATTTTAACTTCGTGATGTTTTAAAGACGTGGTGAAATAAGGGCTATTTAAAATAGTTACAAATTTTAAAATAAGCAAAATTTTGAATGAAATAGCCGTTGCCCTAAGATGCAAAATACTGCAAAGGCTTATTTTATATGCGGAAAATGACTTAAATTAAACTGCAAATGCGTATGTTTCTCATTTTAATTTTATAAAAATCATAAACTTACAAAATTTAACTTTTGCAATCCTTTTCAAATGTCGCCATAATATTTGAAAAAGGTAGGGGTATAACGAGATGCGCGGCAATCCAGAAGTAGTAGACTATTTAAATATGTTGATTGGTGGGGAACTTGCAGCTCGCGATCAATATCTTATTCATTCACGTATGTATGAAGATTGGGGTTTAAGTAAAATCTTTGAACGTATTGATCATGAAATGCAAGAAGAAGCAGCACATGCAGATGCCTTGATTCGTCGTGTACTTTTCCTAGAAGGTACACCGAATATGCACCGTGATGATATTGATGTGGGACAAGATGTCGTGACCTGTTTAAAGGCAGACTTGGCACTTGAATATCATGTACGTGAGAAATTGGCGCAAGGCGTGAAACTGGCGGAAGAAAAAGGTGATTATGTCACGCGTGATATGTTACGTCAGCAAATGTCAGATACTGAAGAAGATCATACTTACTGGTTAGAAAAGCAAATTCGCTTAATTGAATTGATTGGCTTACAAAACTATATTCAGTCGCAAATGTAAACGTTGTTGGTCATAAAAAAAGGTTTTCAAACCCAAGTTTGAAAACCTTTTTTTATGCTGAAATTTTTTCTACTTTTTTGAGAACTTTTGAATGTCTGTGAGCACCTGATTGGCATGGGTTTGCGTGTTCACACTGCTGTAGTGATAGACAATAGTACCCTTAGGATCAATCAAGAAAGTTTCACGCTTGGCAATTTGAGCTACACCAAAATTACGGACTATGCCGAACTGACCTGCAAGTTGTTGTTTTTGATCGGCCAAAATTGGAAAAGGTAGTCCCAATTTGCTGGAAAATTTTTGATGAGATTTAACATCGTCTAGGCTGACGCCCAAGACCACAGCATTTGCTTTTAAGAATTTTGGATACAGCGCTTTAAACTGGTTGGCTTCTTGAGTGCAGCCAGGGGAGTCATCTTTGGGATAAAAATACAAGACCATCCACTGACCACGATATTGTTTGGATTCGTGCCATTTGCCATTTTGATCTTGTAATTTAAAGCTAGGCGCTGTCTGTCCAACCCATTGTTTTTGGCTTGAGGAAGAAGAAGAAAAAATCGAAGTTTCGGCATGAGTTAAATGATAAGTCCCGAAACTACAGGTCATACCCATTAAGCTAACACGGAGCAATTGATTCAAAGTCATTTTCTTCTAATTTTTCGCTGCTAAGGAAACTTTATCTTAGCAAACTATTGCTGTCACCCGTACAACAAAATTCTAGAATGGCTACGTGTGGTGATTGGTGCGTGGATTAAAACCTGAACCATATGTGGGATTTCTTTATCAGGTGAAACAGTGTGACTTTACAGTTTGAGAATGATAGGAAATGCAGCTCAGTCGCAAAATAAAAGCAGTTATACTGCTGTGCAAAGTTTTATTTTTAGAGCAAAACGTTGAACGCAAGTATTTTACTGATTACGGGTTGGGGTGGTGGTACACAACTGTTAGAGCCTTTACAACATAAGCTACAACAACAGGGATATGTCGTTGAGCTAATCAATATTTTTAATGCCTTGGATGCAGATATTCTGCAACACCATGTCGAACTGGCACATCGCTTTGATGTGATTATGGGCTGGTCTTTAGGTGGTCAACTTGCCACATTGTTGGTACAACAGCTTGAACAACAATATGCGGAACGGAAAATCTTGATTAACTTGGCATCAAATCCTTGCTTTGTAGCGCAAGCGACTTGGTCAACTGCTATGCCACAAGAAACATTTGAGCAATTTAAACTGTCCTTTCAACAAGATGCTGTGGCAACGCTCAAGCGCTTTGGGTTTTTGGTGTGCCAAGGTGCAGATTCTGCCAAGAAAGATTTTGTTCAAATGCAAAAACTGATTAGGCCACAACCAATTTCACTATTAGAACAAGGTTTAGTGTTATTAGAGCAGTTGAATTTAGCCAAAACTTTGGCGCATTATACAGGGCAGCAATTGCATGTGTTTGCCGAGCAAGATGCTCTGGTTCCTCGCGAAATTATTCAAAATATGCAGCAATTACTTGCAGAAAATGTAAAAGTTGTAAGTATTGAACATGCTTCGCATGGTTTTCCTTGCTTCCAAGTTGAACAAACTATGCAAATTATTGAAGATTTTCTGAAGTAACCACTTCAGGCTGTCTAGGAATGACCATTCTCGCAATGTTTTTTAGAAACTTGCAGGTTTAAGATAGCCCACATTGCAAAAAATACGACACCACAGGAGTTATGGATGACTGATTTATTTGACCTTGAACATATCTGGCATCCTTATACCTCTATGACCAATCCGCTGCCAACTTTCAAAGTAAAGAAAGCTTATGGGGCAGTAATTGAACTGGATGATGGACGCCAACTGATTGATGGTATGTCGTCATGGTGGTGTGCGATTCATGGTTATAACCACCCAGATTTGAATCAGGCGGTGACCGATCAGTTGCAAAATATGTCGCATATTATGTTTGGCGGTTTTACCCATGATCCTGCGATTGAACTGGGTAAACTGTTATTAGAGATTACACCACCCAGTTTAGACAAAATTTTCTATGCCGATTCAGGTTCTGTTGCAGTCGAAGTCGCGCTAAAAATGGCAGTGCAATATTGGACTTCGCAAGGCAATATCGAAAAGACCAATTTTGTCACGCCACGTTCTGGCTATCATGGGGATACGTGGAATGCGATGTCGGTGTGTGATCCTGTGACAGGCATGCATCAGATTTTTGGCAGCAGCTTGCCAAATCGAATTTTTGTTCCTGCACCACAAGTCAGTTTTGATCAGGCATGGGATCCTACTGATATTGCTGAACTTGCACAAACCTTGGAACAGCATCATCACAGTATTGCAGGTTTGATTCTTGAGCCGATTGTGCAGGGTGCAGGTGGCATGCGTTTCTACCATCCTGAGTATTTGCGCCAAGCCAAACTGCTTTGTGAAAAATATAATATCCTGCTCATTTTTGATGAAATCGCAACAGGTTTTGGGCGTACAGGCAAACTCTTTGCTTGGGAGCATGCACAAGTTGAACCCGATATTATGTGTATAGGCAAAGGCTTAACAGGTGGTTATATGACGCTGTCTGCAACCTTAACTTCGAAGCATGTGGCTGAAACCATCTCTAAAGGTGAAGCGGGCGTGTTTATGCATGGACCTACCTTTATGGCCAATCCACTGGCTTGTGCAGTGGCATTACGCAGCACGCAACTCTTAGTGTCTCAAGACTGGCAAAGTACCATCCAGCGCATTGGCAACCAATTGCAGCAACATCTTGCACCATTAGCACAACTCGATTATGTGCAGGATGTGCGTGTGTTGGGGGCAATTGGTGTGGTTGAACTGAACTTTAATGTTGATATGAAAACGCTACAACAAGAATTTGTAAAACGTGGCATTTGGATTCGTCCATTTGGTAAGTTGGTTTATGTCATGCCGCCGTATGTCATTTCTGAAACGCAGTTGGATACTTTATTGACTGAACTGGTAGATGTGGTTCGCCATATGCAAGAGGAAGCCGCATGAATTTGTTAGACCATTATGCTGCACAGTTGGATGAGCTAAAACAGCAGGGCAATTTACGTCAATTCACCTCTAACATCCAGCAGGGAAAATGGATTGAAATTCAGCAATGCCGTATGTTGAATTTAGCTTCAAATGACTATTTGGGCTTGGCTTCAGATCTGAGCTTACGCGAACAGTTTTTTGATGAGACTCCGAATGCGCATCGTCTGATGAGCTCATCATCTTCGCGTTTATTGACAGGGAATTTTCCTGAATATGAACAGCTCGAAGCCAGTTTAAGTCAGGCTTTTGCTGGACGTGCTGCGCTGTTATTTAACAGTGGTTACCACATGAATATTGGAATTTTACCTGCGGTCAGTGATGCCAAGACGCTTATTCTTGCAGATAAGTTAGTGCATGCCAGTATGATTGACGGGATTCGTCTTTCCTCTGCCAAGTATGTCCGTTATCGCCATAATGACTTACAGCACCTGTCGCAATTGTTGCAGAAATATCATGATGATGAGGCTTTTGAGCGCATTATTGTGGTGACTGAATCCATTTTTAGTATGGATGGCGATGAAACTGATTTGGCAGAATTAGCTCGTATTAAGTCCCAATTTGCCAAAGTCATGCTGTATGTGGATGAAGCACATGCGATTGGTGTGCGTGGTGAACAAGGTTTAGGTTGTGCCGAACAATATCAAGTGATTGAGCAGATTGACTTCTTGGTAGGGACATTTGGTAAGGCGATGGCCTCAGTCGGTGGCTACTTAATTTGCCATCCGATTATCCGTGAATTTCTGATTAATCGAATGCGTTCTTTAATTTTTAGTACCGCACAACCGCCGATGTGTATGGCATGGACCAACTTCATTTTCCAAAAAATATTGGGTATGAATGCCAGCCGTCAGCATTTACAACAATTAAGCAGTTATTTACAACAAGCGATACAGGCAAAAGGCTATGCTTGTCCATCGACCAGTCATATTGTGCCAGTGATTATTGGTGAGTCGCAAAAAACGGTTGATACGGCTGCGCAGTTACAGCAAGCAGGCTTTTATATTATGCCTGTTCGTCCACCGACGGTTCCTGTACAAAGTTCGCGTTTACGTATTTGTTTAAATACCCAATTTCAGCAAGATGAACTGGATCAGTTTGTCGTTTTGTTATGAGTTTTAGTGTTGAATCCATCTCAAATAGATAAATCTCGTGTTGCTCAGCGTTTTGCACAAGCGGGACAAAGCTATACTGAACATGCCATTGTGCAAAAACAAATTTGCCAACATTTAATGCAATTGATGCTCGATCATTTGCCGACTCGTCATCAGGCACGGGTCTTTGAAATTGGCTGTGGTTCTGGAAATTTGAGTCACCTTTTATTGCAAAATTTGCAAATGGATCGCTTGATTCTGAATGATCTATATGCTGAGGTTGCACGCCATTTTCCGCAACTGCAACAAATTGAATGGCGAATTGGGGACATTGAACAACTTGAGTTTCCAACACAATTAAACGTGGTGACTTCCAGTTCTGCATTGCAGTGGA
This sequence comes from Acinetobacter sp. AM, assembly GCF_003105055.1. NCBI lineage: Bacteria > Pseudomonadati > Pseudomonadota > Gammaproteobacteria > Moraxellales > Moraxellaceae > Acinetobacter > Acinetobacter sp. AM. The sequence continues at coordinate 115,331 of NZ_QETG01000008.1, forward strand.
TGACAGATTTACAGGCAATTTTTAGCAAAGTCGCACATGCTTTGGTGCAACAAGGTTTTTTCTGTTTTTCCATTTTTGGACAGCAGAATTTAAAAGAAATTAAAACCTTAACGGGGCAGGGGCTGGAATATCACAGCATGCCTGAACTTGAGCGAGCGTTAATTCAATCGGGGTTCGAGGTTTTACACCTCAGTGAACAACTGACCACGCTGTACTTTACCCATCCCAAGCAGGTGTTACAGCATTTAAAAGCCACGGGTGTCACTGCGACCAATATTTCACATCGTTGGACCAAGAAAACGTTACAACAGTTTTATCAAGATTATCAGCAGTTTTCGGAGATGGATCAGCAAGGGCAAGCACAGTATGCACTCAGCTATCACCCGATTTATTGTATTGCACGGAGAACAACATGACGGCAGACATCTATTTTGTCAGTGGAATTGATACAGGCATTGGCAAGACCTATACCACAGGATATCTGGCGAAGTTATGGAATGCGCAAGGTCAGCATGTCATTACCCAAAAACTGATTCAAACGGGCAATGTGGATGTGTCTGAAGATATTCAGCAGCACCGTGAAATCATGGGTACAGGTTGGTTGCCAGAAGATGAAAGTAAACTGACCATGCCAGAAATTTTTACCTATCCTGCTTCACCACACTTAGCCACCAAACTGGATGGTCGTGACATTGATTTTGCTAAAATTGAAGCGGCAACACAGCAATTGGCAGAAAAATTTGAAGTGGTGTTACTGGAAGGTGCAGGCGGTTTAATGGTGCCGCTCACCACAGAGTTCCTGACCATTGATTATCTGGAACAGAAAAAGTTTCCTGTGATTTTGGTCAGTTCTGGGCGTTTGGGCAGTATTAACCACACTTTACTCAGCTTAGAAGCCTTAAAAGCACGAGGTTTATCTTTATATGCTTTGGCTTATAACTTAAATGATGAATCGCAAGATCCGCTAATTTCCAAAGATACTTCTGAATATCTGAAAGCTTATTTAGCCAAGCATTTCCCTGATGCGTTATGGATTGATATTCCAGTACTGTGACCATTTAAAAAACAAGGTTTCATCGAGTTTGATGAAACCTTGTAATAGTACTAAGCATTTAGCCTATTCGTTTAGTGATAATAAGCCAGAATTTGTTGGGTAATAAAGTCATGACCAGCTTTATTAAATAAGGCATAGCTACCTTTGGATTCATAATTGACCCAAGTCCCAATGTTTTCCCCGTAATTTGGCGAGATGATGTCACCTTTCATTTCCCATTCACCATCATAAATTTTGCCATCTTTTTCAATGGCAGGATCTCCGCCAGTATAAATAGCATTACCATTAGCATCTACCGTATAAGCAACGTTCAGATTAAACACTTTGTTGATTTTATATTGCTGACTACTTTGTGGATAATTTGTCTGTACCCATTCCATTAAGCTTTTGGCTTCGGAAATATTATCATTCCAAAAATAAAACTGGTTTTCATCGTAAATGACGGTTTTGGGCACATATACAAATGAACCCGCAGGGAACGTGGCATTACTACTTAAGAGGCTTTTAAACGCATCGGCATTACTTTTGAGGATGCCACCGACTTGATCGCTAACGAAAATATAATCTAGAACTTTTGGGTAGTCTGTTGAGATATTGCTAGGCAAAATATCTGCTATTTTTTTCCCTGAAAGATCAAATTTTTCAAAGTCATAATTTAATTTTCCTGCATTAAAATTACATGTGTCATTAAATTGTGAAGTTGAAATATTCAACCCTTTAGATGAGGAAAGATAACCTAAAGGCCAACCCTCGTTCTGCTTGTTAAAAGATTTTTGCGTAAATAGACCGAATGAATTTAAGATATTATGATTGGTGGTGATATCCATCATATTATTTTCGAGTTCTTCTAAACTGATATTATAAAGTGGCTTGTAGTTGATATATAACATTTGCCCCTTGAGTTTAATTTCATCGCTATACAATTGGTCAGTTACATTGTAGCCAGTTTGTGGGGATACAGGCTCCTCAACTTTATAGTCATAGTCGATAACATATAAAGGCTCATCAAAAATAGTAGTTCCAGTAATTTGGGAATTTAAAAGAATTCCTCGATCACATGTTAACGTGGTCGATTCTCCAGAACCTGAATTTGAAGTGGATGGGGTTGTCGAGGAAGTGGAATCACCAGATCCCCCTCCACATCCACTTAAAACTGTAATAGATATAGAGAGTGCTAAAGTTGTAAGTTTTTTCATTTGTGTGACTCTAGGTTTTAAATTATTGAATTATTAAGTTTTAAAGTTAGAGGCGAATTATATACAGAATGGTTTGTATGGTGAATAATTTTTATTCTTCCATGTGAGTACATAAAAATTGAATCATTGATGTTAATCCGAGCATTTGAATGCCGAGTGTTTTCATACTGGATTTTTATGGCTAATTGATAAGTGATGAAGTCGATTTTACAAACAAAAAAACCGCATTTTATAGAAAATGAAATGCGGATTTTTTTCGACAAGATTAAAGCGAAGCGTTACTCTCAATTCCAATTTTGGTGATATTTAGACGTTGTGCCATCGCCATGACCATTGCGACTTGTTTGTATTCGGTCATACGGTCAGGCTGTAATTTAATTTGGTCTTGTTCGGACTTTTTTGACACCGTCATAAATAAGTTTTCTAAAGCCTGTTGATTCTCTACAGGCTGACCATTCCAAAAGATTTTTCCTTGTGCATCTAATTTGAGATTGATGATTTCAGGTGGTTTTTCATTGCTTTGTGGTGGCGGAGCACCATTCGGCAAATTAATATTGATGGCATTATTTGGAATTGGGATGGTGATAATAAACATAATAATCAACACCAACATGACATCAATTAACGGTGTCATGTTGACATCGAGTAGGACATCATCGTCATCATTTGAGCCAACATTCATACCCATAACTTGCTCCTTCTGACCCAATTACGGTGAAGCTGGGGGAGTGGTCACAAACGCAATTTTACCAATCCCAGCTTGTTTGGTTGCATTAATCACTTGATCAATCGCATCAAAGTGAGTCTGTTGATCACCACGAATATGCACTTCGGGCTGTGGACGTTTTTGCGCCTCAGCTTGTAGGCGTGTCATCAGTGTAGCTTTGTCTCCGATATATTTTTCATTCCAGAAAACATCCCCATTTTTATTGACTGCAAGTTGAATATTTTCAGGTTTATTGGCATACGGTGTATTTTTCTCTTCAGGTAATTTTACGGGTACTGTATGAATGGCAACAGGCACCGTAATGAGAAAAATAATCAGCAGAACCAGCATAATATCCACCAGCGGGGTTGTATTAATGGTTCCGATTACATCATCTTCACTGTCATCTGAACTGACCATCATGCCCATGGTTGATGTCCTCTTTTATTTATTCACAACTTTTTTATGATTTGGATTGCTGCTGATTTCGCCACTGAGTAAGACTGTGTGTAAATCAGAGCCAAAAGTACGGACATTTTCCATTACGGCTTTATTGCGACGGGTTAACCAGTTGTAGCCGAGCACCGCTGGCACTGCGACGGCCAGACCAATCGCCGTCATAATCAGAGCCTCACCAACAGGACCTGCAACTTTATCAATCGATGCTTGACCCGACATGCCAATGGCGGTGAGTGCGTGATAAATTCCCCAAACCGTCCCAAACAGACCCACAAATGGTGCAGTTGAGCCAACGGTTGCCAGAAATGCCAGTCCACCACTTAAATGACTTTGAATTTTGTCGATGGCGCGTTGAATGGAAATGGTTACCCACGTATTAAAGTCGATACGTTCTAGTAAAGTTCCTTCGTGGTTTTTGGTCGAGTGAATACCTTTTTCCGCAATAAAACGGAAAACACTGTCTTTGTCTAAGCTATCTGTTGCACTTTCGAGTGTACTGGCATCCCAGAATTCAGCATCGGCTTTACGACCTTGTCCTTTGATTTTTGATTGTTGCAGCAGTTTGGTAATCATGATGTACCACGTGCCAATCGACATCATGACTAAAATAAATAGCGTGGTTTTAGCGACCATGTCACCTTCTTTCCACATGGCTTCTAAGCCATAAGGGTTGTATGCAGGGGCTTCTGATTTGGCCGGTGGTTGCGGTGCAGTGGTGGTGTTACTCGGAGTTACTGCTGTAGTCGTTGCAGGGGCAGTATCTTCAGCAAATGCAGGATGAATCGGGAGAAGGCTACTTGCTGCAAGTAAGCCAACAGTGGCGATTTTTTTTACAGGATTGATCATTTTATTCATCTATATGCTCCAATTTTTGTTTAATTTGTTAGTCCAGTGCAAATTCATAAGGTATTTCAAACCAAGTTTCTTGCGGTTCACCATTTTTTAATGCGGGATTAAAGGTACATAAGCTATAAGCTTTAGAGGCTGCTTTATCTAAACTCTTCACACCGCTGGATTTTTTCACTTTGACTTGTTTGGCTTTTCCATCCGTACCGACCAGTACCGAAATGGTCACTGCACCAAATTCACCATTCATTTGTGCTTCACGCGGCATTTCTGGATGTTTACAGCCTCCTTCACCTTGCGATGCTCCGCGAGTTACACCCGCAGGTTTAGGTGCAGGAGCTGGCGTTGCTGCTGCCGCAACAGGTGTAGGGACAGGCACTGGACTTGGTGAAGGCGCTGCAGTAGGTGTCGGTGTGACAGCTTTTACAGGCTGAGTTGGGCTAACTGGCGCTGTTTTTTGCACACGTTCGACTTTTTCCACGGGCTTCTCGGGTACAGGGTTTTTTACGACTTCTTTAACCATTTTTGGGGGTTCTGGCGGAATCTCTTTGGGTTTCGGCTTTTCAGGTTCAGGTGGTTTATCTTGAATAATCATCAATTCCACGGTTGGTTCTTCGGGCTTATGTATGGTTTTGGACAAACCCGCCATAAGGGCATAGAAAATAATAAGATGCAGAAAAATGACTGCCCCAATACCAATCAGGCGTTTGGCTGAATTGTTCTCTAATGCTGTGAAACTTGTGCCCATGGTTACTCCTGAAATTTGAGACAAACAATAAATCGTTCACGCATCATTGCTTATGAAAGATGGACGGATTGACGGTATTTGTTGTTTGACTAAATGAAGGATTAAATGTTTTGCCCATACTGTCTCACTGGAGGATTTCAAGACAGGATGGACAGAACGCCAATTAGAACTTGTAAGTCCCTCGCAGATAGTAAGCACGTCCAGTTGGGTCGCTATAGCGTGGGTCATAACCGTATTGAAAGTTGTCTATCACATTCGATGCGGCAGGCTCAGCATCAAATAGGTTTTTAATGCCCGCAGTCAGCTCTAGATTTTTAAAGCCTTTATAGGTGCCTGAAACGTTATAGAGGGTGTAGTCACTGACTTTGTGATGGTCATAAGCATCATCGCCAATGGCATTTTGGTCATCGTAGCCACGGTAGAATTCTTGCTCAAACATCATCTTCCAGTTTTCATAACTCCAGTTAATGTTGGCAACGTGTTTCCAGCGAAGAATTGCAGGGTCATCATAAGTTCCGACTTTGCCTTCCCAAGCACCGCCAGCTTCTTCTTGTTTGTCATATTTGATGATATAGGTGCCATCGATGCCGAAACCAAAACGACCTGTTGCGGTCATTGGAGTCAAATAGTTCAGGGTCAGGTCAATCCCTTCGGTTTTAATCCCACCCATATTCACCAGTGTGGTGTTGACGTATTTAATCCGACCTTCATTATCACGGACAAAACGGTCTGCATATTTGGTCGGATTTTCAAAAATCATGGCATCACTAATGGTGTCGATAAGACCATCAATTTCAATATTGTAGTAATCGGCTGTGAACACTAAATTCTTGATGGGTTCGAGCACAAAACCCGCAGTATATGAGGTGGATTCTTCTGGTTGTAAATCGGGTGAACCACCTTGCATACGTTTGAACTGCACATTACATTCGGTTTGGTATTGTGTAGAAGTCGCTTTACCCCCTGGACAAAGCACAGGGTCGTTATATCTTGCCCCAGTGTAGGTTTCGCTTTGCGGTGCATTGATGTCATATAAGCTTGGTGCGCGGAAACCTGTACTGTAGGAGGTACGGAACATCAGTTGTTTGAGTGGTTCCCAACGGAAAGCAATTTTGGGGTTAAAGGTATCGCCAAAGTCACTATAATCATCGTAACGTGCTGCCAGTTGAGCCTCTAAAGTTTTGGTGATTGGAATATGTAATTCACCAAAGAAGGCGGTAATATCACGGTCACCTTGGCTGAGGGGTTTATTCGGGTCTGTACCGCTACTCGGGACTTGACTCACAATGTCTGAATTAACCTTAGCTTCCCATTCTTGTTTACTGAAACTGCCACCGAGTGCTAAACCAATGTCACCTGCGGGTAGGGTATAAATAGGTCGACTCACTGTTAGGTCCACTGTAGTGGAATCTAAAGAAGCAACATTCGATTCACCTGTGACCGAAAAAGAATTCCATAAACTTGAGTCTGGACTGGTACCAAAGGGATTGATTGAACCATTATCTAAAGCGGCTTGTAATTTGCTACGGTTTAAATAACCACTGACAAAACTGTCGGTCGCTTCACTTTTGGCATAGGTCACGCCACCGTTAATGTCCCAGCCATAGGCTTCACCTTCAATGCCGACAAAGGCACGGTGCGACTCATTTACCGATTGAGAAACACGATTGCCCGCTTGTGAACGTAAATATAGTTGTAGTGGAACACCGCTTAAACCATCTACAGACGGTGTAATTCCTTTACCAGGATAATAAGGACTGGTCTCAGGGAGAGTTACTGAGCGACTGTAGACATCGGGTGCAATGGAAGTAGTGACTTCGTTATGAGAATAGATATATTCACCAATTGCATTGAAGGTGTCACTGAGTTTGAAAGTACCGCGACCCATTGCCGAAATAGTTTCTGTTTCAGGCGCAATGCCAATCAGCGCTTGCGTATTCAGATAGCACAGTCCGCCATCTGCCACGACATTAGGGGTGTTATTACAGTTGCTATCGCCATAAGGATTGCCCAATGTTCCTGTGGTTGGATCATAAAAATTGGCAGGGAAACCATTGGCTGAACTGGCATCAATACCGAGTTCAGGTATTACACCACCGCGCTGACTGACCTTACGGTCTTTTGCCATAATGTCATTAGAACGACGGTAATCGACCACACCAAAGACGTTAAAACCTTGTTCATCTAAATCGCCGTAGCCACCAAAAATTTGGACATCTTGTTTATCTCCGCCTGACTGCTCAGGTTGAAGAAAGCCACCACTGATGCTGAATCCCTCGTAGCTTTTTTTGGTAATTAAGTTAATGACCCCTGCAATGGCATCGGCACCATACACGGCAGAAGCACCATCACGCAGAATTTCAATACGCTCAATCATTGCCAATGGAATGATATTTAGGTTGGTGGTGGAGGTGCTAAATGCACTATAGGCCAGACGGCGTCCATTCAGTAGAACGAGGGTTTTATCGGTTCCTAAGGCACGAAGGTTGGCAGATGCACCTTCGGTATTACTTGCACCCACGTTCTGTGAGGTCGAAAAGCCTGCTTGGTTGGCACTGACCTTGGTCAATGCTTCTTCGACGGTGGTAATCCCCTGATTGGTTAAGTCTTCGCCTTTAATAATTGTAATGGGGGAGGTACTTTGCGCAGCCACCCCTTTAATTGAAGATCCCGTTACTGTGACTTTGGCAACTTTTACGGGTTGTTCTTGTCTTTCTGTGTTTTCTGTATCTTCAGCATGAGCTAAAGACAAACACATCATACTTAAACTGAGCGTACTTAATTTAAGAATTGCTTTGCTAACTGACGGCTTGACCGTCACCTTAGCATTTTTGTTCTTTATCATCGTAAAAGTAATCCTTTTTTTGTATTTAGCGAGATTGCTGGCTAGGTTTAAGCAATTCAGATGCCAAGTTGTTTTTTAAAAGATACTTAAAATATAAATATTTGAAATTTAATTATTTTATAAAATT